>NZ_AYOU01000164.1 GCF_000500065.1 Borrelia hispanica CRI
AAATTTTGAGAATTTTTATGTTGTTGAGAGTGTTGAGTAGGAGTTAGTTGATTGTTTTGATGTTGATTTTTATGTTGTTGATTGTTGTGTTGTGTTAAATTTTGAGAATTTTTATGTTGTTGAGGGTGTTGAGTAGGAGTTAGTTGATTATTTTGATGTTGATTTTTATGTTGTTGATTGTTGTGTTGTGTTAAATTTTGAGAATTTTTATGTTGTTGAGGGTGTTGAGTAGGAGTTAGTTGATTGTTTTGATGTTGATTTTTCTGTTGTTGATTGTTGTGTTGTGTTAAATTTTGAGAATTTTTATGTTGTTGAGAGTGTTGAGTAGGAGTTAGTTGATTGTTTTGATGTTGATTTTTATGTTGTTGATTGTTGTGTTGTGTTAAATTTTGAGAATTTTTATGTTGTTGAGAGTTTGAAGATTGTTGCTCAGTGCCTAATTCTTGTTTGTTTTCATATTTTTGCGTATTTTTCTGTTCTTTTGATTGACCTTTGGCAATGTGTTCTTCACTTCTATTTTGTAAAGTTTTGTCGAGTTTTTCTAGATCAGCTTTTTTGTTTCTTAAAAGGTTTATCATATGTAAAATAGCATTTTTTTTTGAGCTTTCATATCTTAGTGTAATAAATTGAGAGTAATCATGAATTGCCATGGTGTATGAATCCCATGCATTTTTGTAATCTTTTTCTTTAAAATTAATTTTTCCTTGTTCAACATAAGAATTTGCTCTATTGAGGAGTGCCTTATCATAGTTGGGCATATTTTTGATAGAACTAGAATAATATCTTATTGCTAAATTATAATAACCTTTACCTCGTTTAAACATTATGTTTCCCAGTTCAAAATATAATTTGTAATCAATATTTCCCCCTATTGCAATTCCGTCAAGAAGGGCACCTTCTGCTTCTGTTAATTGATTGTTTTCTCTATAAGCTATTGCTAAGAAGTAGTATCCGTCTTGTTCTTTTGGATGTTTTTGAATAGCTTCACTTAAGATTTTTATTGCTTGTGAATAATTTTTATTTTTTATTTCTTCTTGTCCAAGTTTAATTAGTCTTTGAGAATATGCTAAGCTTGAATTTAGTAATAAAATAATCAAGACAATCAAATTTTTAAGCAATAATAAACATTTCTTCATATCTTCTATATGTATTATTTTATTACTTTCAAGTAAATATTTCTATATTTTATGGTGTCTTGGAATCAAATTTATTTTGTTCTTGATTTAGAAATGTAATGAAGTTTATTATTTCTTCTTTTTGTTTAGGTGATATTTTTTGTTCTTCTCTCAATGCATCTAACTTGTAATAGTAAACGATGTAATATATGGCTGGTAGTAATGATATTTTTTTTTGAAATTCTTCTAGTTGAAATAGTAATTCTAGTTTAATATTTTTGTTTAGTATTTTAAATACTCTTGTTCTTAGAGTTAGTGATTTTACAAAAATATATGATTTGCAGTAATTGAATTTATGAGGACTTGTTTTTTGCATTTGGATTATTTCTTGAGGGATTGTGATTTTATTTGAATCAAGGTATATCATTATTTCTGATATAAATTCAAAATGTTTTTGATCAATATTGGGATAAAAAGATAGGAAATATACAAATATTTGATTTTGAATTTCAAAATTTTTATTCTTGAAAAATTGTTTTATATCTTTTTCTGTTTGTATCCTATCATTTTTATCTGCATATATATAAAATGAAATCCATCCATATGTATCTATTTTTGTGATATGTTTTTTGATATAATTCATCACCTTAATTAAAAATATTCTTCGTATTTTTTTATTTTGAAATATTTTTGAGCTTTCATATGGATTGAAATTCATTTTTTCAAATGATATGAAAAATTCTTCTGCTTGAAATTTTGCGGTAATCATGTCTTCTATGTTTGTATCAATATTTAGTAATTTATATGTATCAATATATTCAATTGTAAAAATGAAATCTTTCCATTCATGTGGTACTTTATCTTTAAAAAACCATTTTAGATATTGTTTTATTGCTGTTTTTTCAAGTGAAAATAAATATGTTTTGAAAGTATTTTGAAAATCTTTTGGGGTATATCTTGTAAATTCACTGAAGAAATAATTAAAATTTGAATTTTTATTTGATCCTTTATAAAAGATTTCATTAAGACTAAATGTCTTGATTGTTTTTAAGTATTTTAAAATTTCATCGTATTTTAAAGTTAAAACTTCATCTATTATATATTTATAATTTTTTGTTAAAATTTTATTAAAAAGTGACTTAGACAGACATCCTACTGGCCAGTAAGTTAAAATAAGTAGCTTTTTTAGTTTGGTTACTCTGTTTTGTTTTTGGCTTAAGCTTGATTTAAATAATCTTTGAAATGATAAATTATCTTTAAGTATGCGTTTAATTTTTTCTTTGTTTCTATATTTTACTGCTATTAGTATGTCTATTGTTGGTTCTAAATTTTCTATTTTTAGGTTGTTAGAAAAATTTAATATTAATTGTTTATATAATTCTTTTTTTTCTTTTGTGTATTGATTATTATTGGATATTTCAATTATTTTTAAAAAATTGCTTGAATTTAATTTATATGTTATCCCAGGTCTTTTGCTAATAAGATTAGTTTCTTTTTTTATTTGAAGTAAATTTTTTTCTTTAATGATTTCTAGTATCCAGTTTTTTATATTATTGTCTTGTGCTTCTTCGTAATAATATTCTTCAAGTGTAATGTTTAAGATATTTTTTTTAAGTTCATAATTTTTACTTATTGTTATGAGATTTATAATTTCTTTTTCATTGAGTTTGTAAAGTTTTGATAAGATACTATATTTTAGAATTTTTTCTTCTACGTTTGTATTTATATATTTTTTTAATATCTCAAGAGTATCATAAAATTTTTGATATTTTGTTAGTATTGTCATTTAATTCCTTAATAAATTGTTTATGATCTTTAGTAATTTATCATCTTGTTTTGCAATTTTAATTATTGCTTCTAAATAACCTTCAATATCACCTATATCAAGCCTCTCTCCTTCAATTTTTTTGTATAATACTTTATTTTCAATCATTAATTTCTTTAATGCATAAATATGGTGATATTCTCCTTTTTGGTGAAATTTAAAACCTTCTTCTAAAAATTTAAAAAATTCATTGGTATATAAAAATCTTCCTATAGATGCTTTATTGCTTGGTTCGTGACCAATTGCTGGTTTTTCTACTATATTTTTTACATGAATATTATCTTGATTTAGTTCTATTACTCCGTATCTATTGATATTTTTAGGATTTTCGATAACGGATAGTATATTTTTTCCAGTTTTTTTATATAATTCTATTAATTGTGCTGTTAAGGGTGGCGATCCAATATGTAGATCATCGGGGTATGCAACTATTACGCTTTCATTGCCTATCCAGGGCTTTGCATGAAGTAATGCATGTCCTGTGCCCATCATTGTATTTTGTCTTATAAAACAAATGTTAATATCTTTAAGTTTAATTTTTTCTAAAAAATCTTTTTGGCATTCTTTGATGAATGTATGTTCAAGTTCAACTTCTCTGTCGAAGTAATTATCTAAAACTTTTTTTCTTCTTGAAGTTATGATGAGTATTTCTTTAATTCCAGAATTAATAAATTCTTCAATAATATAATCAATTGATGGTTTATTTAAGATTGGTAACATTTCTTTTGGAATAGTTTTTGTTATGGGTAAAAATCTTGTGCCATATCCTGCTGCTAATATAATACCTTTCATATTTTGTCTCTCTTAAACAAAATTATATCAAAATTTGGTTTATGTATATATTTAATATTTTTGAAAAATGATTTAGAATGCATCCTTATGCATGTAAGTTCGGGGAAATATAAGGGATGGAAAGTTGCTTGTCCTAGAGTAGGTGATGTGCGGCCTGTGATGGCTATTATTAGAGAAGCATTTTTTTCTATTTTGTTTAATCAGATTTCGGGAATAAATTTTCTTGATGTATTTACTGGGACTGGAATAATGTCTCTTGAGGCTTTAAGTAGAGGAGCCAGTCTTGTACATCTTGTTGATTATAATAAATTTTCTAGAAATGTTTTGATTAAAAATTTTGATATTGTAAGTGAACCTTATAAATTTTTTTTTACAAAAGCAGAATTCTTCCTTGCAAAGAGAAATCTTTTTTATGATTTAATTTATCTTGATCCTCCTTTTAGCTATCCTTTGAAAAAAAATTTACTTGAGATAATATCAAAAAATAAAAGTTTAAATAAAAATGCAAAAATTATTATTCATTATCCTGCTAGAGAAAATTTGGATAATAATATTTTAAGACTCTCAAAATATGATTTTAGAAAATATGGAGGTTCAAGACTTGATTTTTTTGAAGTTAATCTTGATATATAAATTGTTAATTCTGAGTAGAATCTAATAGTTGAAATTGTTCACTTTGAAGTTCTTCAATGTTATGTCTTAATTCAAATTTATCAGTGTTTTTAAATGGGCTTTTTTTAATTTCTCCATTTTGTCCTTTTATTATTATTTCTCTAGATTCGAGGTTTAGTAATATATCTCCAATTTTATATGATTTGTCTTTTTGTTGTATTATGGATAAAATAGGCAAAACATCCATTGTATATTTAAAAACGACAGCTTTAAATATAGGTTCATTGCAATTTTTTGTGTGTACGTTTATTATCGTGCCATAATCAAATGGTGCAAGTACTTTTAAAAAATTTTTTAGCATTTCTATGTCAAATTTTTTATTTCGTAAATATTCGTCTGGTTTGTCTTTATCCCAATAATATTTTTCGCTGTTTTGATTTAAAAATTCAATTGCTTCTAATGGATTAACGGGTTCTTTAATTATTATTGGATTAATCATTTCATCATAAGTATCTATTATGCAAAAAATTCTGATAAGTTCATGTGTGAATTTTTTTGTTGTTTCTGTGTGATTTTTGTTATTAAGGTAATTTTTTTGTCCATTAATTATCATTTTTGTAATAGCAGAAATATCATCTCTCATTCTAAATAAATTTTTAGAAATATTAATACTTTTCTCTAAAAGTTCTATTTTAGAGAAAAGTTGTTTTTCTGTATCGTTTTGTTTAATACTAATTTTGTTTCTTATTTTTTGTAGTATTGTGATATGCATAAGCCCAATTGGGTGTAACAGTACTCCAAGTGCAGCTTGTATTATAATATCATTATCGTAAAAAAATTCTGTAAATTCTGTATAGTGTGATTTATCAATAAAAAATTTTGATGTTGATCTTGGTGCATTTTTTGCTGCTCGCTCTTTATTTAACTGTGCAATAGTGAATAAAAAATAAATTGTAGTATCAATTGCATGTATTAATATGGAGTCACCTTCTGTTTGTATTTGTTCTCTAAAAAATTCATAATCTCTTCTGATTGACAGCAAGTTTAGTTTTTTTATTGTTTTATTATGGAGATTATCTTGATCTATGATTTTTTGAAAATCAAAATAATCATAGATTGTTGATAATATTTTTTGAATAGAGATTATTTTATGTCTTGGCAAAATTTTAAAACTACCTTCAATAATTTCCTTACTATAGATGGAATCGGGTTCTCTTTCCATTAATGTATTTAAATTAATTGTTGTTTTTTTCCCTGAAATTGTGAATATTTTATCCTTTTCTGAGAATGGCTTATATATATCTTTTGATGCTTCTATTAGTTCTTCTTTTAAAAAATTTAATTTGTTGTTTAAAAGTTCTTTATTAATTGTACTGACTAATGTTTCATGTGAGATATTTTCATAATTGTTTATAACCGGGATATGTGAAACATTTCCTTTTTTTAAAAATGTTATGATTTTTTTATTTACCTTTGTACTTAATTTAGTTAAGTTTCCAATGTTTGAAAATATTATATCCTTTTCTGTTAAGTCTTCTATTTTTTTTATTTCTTTGAGAATCATTGAAATCCTCTTAAAGTTTTAAGCATTGTCGTACAGGAAAATTGCATTTGCGAGATAAGGATTTGTCTTATATGCTATTAATTTAAATAAGGTGATGTTTTGTAACATAATTTTATGTAGCTTCTTAATAACCGAATTTAAAGCTTTTCCTTACTCCTTTATTTGAAATATATTCTTGCCTGACAAAGCCTTTCATTCGTATTGCCGTCAGGGAGAATCGAACTCCCGACACAAGGATTTTCAGTCCTTTGCTCTACCAACTGAGCTATAACGGCTTAAATTTTGACATTGTAATTTTTATTAACAGAAACAATTGTTTCATAAACAAAGTTTTTTGTCAATCAAATAAAGAGCTATTAAAATTTTTTAATTTTTGTATGTCAATAAAAAAGAGTAGTCAATTTTTTCTGTCTTTATATAACTTAGCAAAGGAAATGATCAATATTAAATGTTATTAATTTTGATTGTTGTTTAATGATTTAAGTAAATGATGGTAAGTATTGTTTAATAATAAGTTGTTTGTAGTTTTTGAGTGATGGAGACTAGGTTATATAGTAATTAATTTTATATTTTCTTATTTAAAAGCAATATTTGTATTATTTTTTTTAAATAAAAAAATGAATGGGCCTTAATACTGATAGTATATACCCATTTTATAGTTTGTTTCTTTGATATTTATTTATGTTTTGATTTTTAATGCAATTGAAACCAATTTTTATTTTGTATGATGTAAGTATTTAAAAAAATCCATATCTGTTGAAAATATTTTTCGTTTATCTTTAAGTGTTATTTTATAACTTTCTAGTGATTGCCATAATTTATAAAATTCAGCATTTTGTCCATAAGCATTTGCATAAATTTGTGCAGCTTTACTATCTCCTTCAGCTTTAATTTTAGCAGCTTCTGCCCTTGCTTCACTTAATAGTTTGAGTTTTTCTTTTTCAATACTACCAAGAATTTCTGTTTTCTCAGCAATCCCTATACTTCTTTGTTCTTCTGCTACTTGTTGTCTTTCTGAAATCATTCTGTTGTGTACGGAATCAATTAAACTTGGATCATAACCAATTTTTCTAATAAGTACATCTACAATTTCAATTCCAATATCTTTTGTATTTTGATTAGATACTTCAATTATTTCGTTTTCAATTATTTTTCGGCCTTTTGTGATTTTATAGGTTGTATTATTTGTAATGTCTTGTGGAGTTAATATTCCATCAGATAGGCGTTGAATGGGGTCATTTGAACTTCTTATAATTTCAAGTAAAGGATATTTTGCAATGACACCTCTTACTGCAGGTTCAATAGCTGCATTAATTATAATAGAAGCTCTAAACATTGTTTTGATTGCTGTATAAAATTTATTAATGTCTACAATTTTCCATCTAGCAGTTGTATCTATCCAGATTAATTGTTTTTCTTCTCCTCCTGTTGGAATTCTTTGAGGTTCTCCATCCCATCTAAGTATGTATTTAGGAAAAATGTGTACATTTTCAATAAATGGGATTTTATATTTAAGACCAGCTGTATTTTCTGTTCTCTCAATTTTACCGAGTCTTGTAGTTATCGAAATTTCATTTTCTTTTAAAATGTAGATTGGTTGTGTTATAGCTAATAATATTAATCCGAACATTAATGTAAAAGCTAAAATCTTAGCAAAATAGAGTAAAAATTTTAGTATATATTTCATTTACTTAACCTCCTTAAATGGAAGGAAATTTTTTAAGTTTTTGTCAATAATTTCAATATTGTCTTTATTTTCAAGAATTTCTTTCATTGTTTCATTATATATTCGCTCTCTTGTAATTTCTGGATCTTTTATGTATGCATCTAGAATTGCATTAAATATGGCAGTTTCAGCTAATGCACTATTTATTCTGTTTTCTTTATATCCTTTAGCTTCTTCTATGATTTTGAGTGCTTCACCTCTGATTTTTGGAATAATTTGATTAAATTCTTTTTTTCCTTCATTTATAAATTTATTTTTATCTTGGATTGCAATATTAACATCTTCAAATGCTTCATAAACTTTTCCTTTTGGTGGCATGGCATTCCTGATTTGTACCTGTATAATATCGATTCCTAAATTATATGTTTTAATAATTTCATTCATAGAATCTCTTACTCCTTCTGTGACACCAACCCTGTTATCGTTAATGATTTCAAAAATAGTATTGTCTCCAATTAATCTGTTCATTGATGCTTTTGCAATGTCTGTGATGGTTTTTTCTGGATCTTCTACTTTGAACATAAAAGAATATGGATCACTGATTTTATATTGTACTAACCATTCAACCTTAATTATATTTAAGTCTCCAGTAATAATAATTCCTTCATCTTCATCTGGATTGCTTACCATATTGTTGTTTGGATTAAACCCAAATTTAACTTCTTGTATGATCTTTACTGGTACAATTAATTTTTCTTCAATTAATGGAATTTTGATATGTATTCCTGGTTCAAGTATCCTATTTAATTTACCAAGACGAAGAATGACCGCTTCATCAGATGGTCCAACAATGAAAACATTTGCAATGGTGATTATTAATATTATTACTAATATAATTAGAATTATAGTATATTCATATGTTTTGTTAAAAAAATTTAAGATGTTATTTAACATTTTTCCTCCCTTTTTATTACTATATTTTAAAATATGTATTTCATGATTAATCCCCTAATATTTTGTATAAGGTGTATTTTATGTTTATATTTAACTTTACTTAATAAACAATTTTTCCAAATATTTTATTCCTTTTGAATTTTTTTAAATGTTATTTTTTTTATTTTATGGTTTTGAATTTCTTCTATGAGATATTCTCCATGTTCTGTATTAACCCGTTCTCCTTTTGTAGGTATTTTGTCAAGTAAGTCCATGATGTATCCTCCCATTGTATTGATGTAGTCTTTATGTTGAATTTTAATTCCTACTGTTTCTTCAATTTCATCAAATGTTGTTTCTCCTGATATTAAGTAAATGTTGTCGTCTTTTTTAGTAATAAGTTGTTTTTTCTCTTCGAAATCATATTCATCAAATATTGCACCGAAAATTTTTTCCATTATGTCTTCTACTGTCAGTATTCCTGAAAATCCACCGTACTCATCAATAACAATTGCCATTATTTTTTGTTTTTGTCTCATGATATCTAATATGTCTTTTATTCTTTTGTTTTGCTGTACAAAAACAGCAGGCTTTATGAATTTAATAATATTTTTTTCAAGTTTTTTTTTACTTATTTCAATTAAATCTTTAGTTATTAAGATTCCTATTATTTGTTCTCTATTTTGACCTTTATATATGGGAATTCTGGAATATCCTTCTTTTTTAATTAGTTTAATTTTATCTTTTAATTTTGATGTACTTGAGAGTGAAAATACTTCTGTTCTATGTGTCATAATTTCAGACGCCCTAACTTCTCCTATATTTAGCATTTTTTGCATGAATATTCTGTCGTCATTTTCTAAAATTCCTAATTTTTCGGCTAAAGACAACATATTTTTTATACTATCTTTAGTTATTTTTTGATTTGTTGTTATTTTGCATAGACTTAATAAAATTTTGACTATTCCATTAATTATGTATATTGCTGGTGTAAATATTATTGTTAATGTTTTAATGAAAATAGAGGTATATAAGACTATACTCTCATTATTTAGGATTGCAATCTGTTTAGGAAATATTTCTGAACAGATGAGTACTATTATTGTTATGATTCCAGTTGAAAATGCAAGAGAATTATTACCATATTTATCAAGAACAAATTTTGTTGTCAGAGTGCTTGCTGTTATATTAGCAATATTATTGCCAATTAAAATTGTTGTGACGAGTTTTGATGGGTTTTGTGATAAATTGTATACTACTGTTCCTAATTTGCCTTTTTTCTTTATGTCTTGAAGTTGGATGAGGCTTAATGATGTATAGGCTGTTTCTGATGCTGAGAAAATCGCCGATAATATTACAAGTATTAATATAATGATTAATTCTAACATAGTTATTATTTTAATTTATCTTAAAATCATTGTCTTTAATTTTGTTTGCCTTTATAAAAAACACATTGACCTTTAAGCCTTGTTTACAAGGCGCCGACCGGATTCGAACCGGCGAATCAAAGTTTTGCAGACTTTTCCCTTAGCCACTTGGGTACAGCGCCATATGAAACATTAGTTAGTTTATAAAAAAATATTTGAATTGTAAACAGTCTTTTTTCACTTTTATAGTTTAAATAATAATTGATTTTTTGGGTATTCTCTTTTGAAATTTTTATATAAAAATAAATTTTATTTTTGTAAACTTTATGAATATGAATAGAAAAGTACTTAATGATGTTTTATTTAAATTAAATCAAAATTTGATACAAAAAATTATAGGGTCTTGTGAAGTGGAAATATTGGGACTTGCATATGATTCAAGATGTGTTTCATTTAATTTCGTTTTTTTTGCTCTTCCTGGACTGCATTTTGATGGTCAAAAATTTATTGAATCAGCAATTCAACGAGGTAGTAATGTTATTGTTCATACTAATGATATTGATTTTTATGATTCCAACGTAACGTATATTAGAGTTGATCCTTGTAATATAAAAAGATTTATGTCAAATTTTGCTCATGTTTTTTATGATGAGCCCTCAAAAAAGCTTAAAATTATTGGTGTTACAGGCACTGATGGTAAGAGTTCTGTTTGTTTTTATATTTATACTTTATTAAAATCTATGGGTGTTAAAGTTGGGTTTATCTCAACGGTGTTTCTTGAAGATGGAAGTGGTATTTTAGTTAAAAATCCCTATAGGCAGTCTACTCCAGAATCAACAGAAATTCATTTAGTTCTCAGTAAAATGGTGGATAATAATGTTGAATATGCTATTATTGAATCAACTTCTCATGGTCTTGATGATAGGACATCAAGGCTTCTTGATATTGAATATTCTGTTGCTGTTTTGACTAATATCACTCATGAACATCTTGAATTTCATGGTACCATGCAGAATTATTTGAGAGCCAAGCTTAATCTTTTTTATTCTGCAGATTTTAATGGTGGTTTTGGTATTATCAATATGGATGATAATCACTTTTCTATGTTTATGAATTCTATTAAAAGGACTTATACCTATAGTTTAAAAAATGAAAAAGCTGATTTTTTTGTAAGTAAGATTAATGAACAAATGGGTTTTACTGAATTTGAGTTTTATCATAATAACATTAAATATGCTTCTAGAGTTAATCTGACGGGTAGTTTTAATGTTGAGAATGTTATGGCTGCCTTAATTGTTGTTAGTCAAGTTATGAAATTTGATATTTTAAAACTTATTTCTAAGCTTATCAATATTAAGAGTCTTTGTGGACGCATGCAAGATATTAACTTTGGCCAAGATTTTTCTTTAATTGTTGATTATGCACATACACCAGGTGCTTTTCTTAAAATGTTTCCCATATTTAGAAGACTTGCAAAAAAGCGTTTAATTTCTGTTTTTGGTTCTGCTGGGGAGAGAGATATTCTTAAGAGAAGATTGCAGGGAGAAATTGCAGATGAGTATTCAGATATAATAATACTTTGTGATGAGGATCCAAGAGGTGAGGATTCTATGCAAATAATTAGAGATATTGCAGAAGGAATTGTAACAAAAACCTTAAATAAAGATTTGTTTTTTATTCCTGATAGAAAATGTGCAATTGAAAAAGCAATAAATATTGCATGTGGTGATGATTTGGTGGTTACTCTTGGAAAGGGGCATGAAAGTTCAATAATATATAAAGATAAGAGTATTTTTTGGGATGAACAAGCGGTTATTAAAGATATTATTTTAAGTTTGAAAAAATAGGGGTTAGTGTTATGAAAAAAAATCTTATGTTAATATTTGGAGGAGTTTCTTTTGAGCATGAGATTTCTCTTAGATCTGCTTATGGGATTTATTTATCTCTTTTAAAACTTGATAAGTATAATGTATTTTCAGTTTTTATTGATAAAGTTACTGGGATTTGGTATTTGTTAGATTCTGTTCCCAGTAGTGCTGAATTGATTAAAAGAGATATTACTTCTATTATTAGTTTTATTCCTGGTTGTGGGATATTTGTGAATAATAAATCTCTTGAGATAGATGTTATATTTCCTATTATTCATGGAAGAACAGGTGAGGATGGTGCTATTCAGGGATTTGTAAAGATGATGGATATTCCTTGTGTTGGTGCTGGTATTTTAGGAAGTGCTATTTCTATTAATAAATATTTCTGTAAGGTTTTGCTTAAAAGTTTTAATATTCCTGTAGTGTCTTTTATTGGATTTAAAAAAGATGATTATCTTTTAAATAAAGAGGGAATTAAAGAGGATATAAAGAATAAATTAAATTATCCTGTAATTGTGAAGCCTTCTGTATTAGGTTCTTCAATTGGAATTAATGTTGCATATAATGTTGCTCAGATTGAAAAATATATTGAAGAAGCTTTTGAATATGATTTGACAGTTGTTGTAGAAAAATTTATTAAAGCAAGAGAAATTGAATGTGCTGTTATTGGGAATGATCAAATTAAAATATTTACACCTGGTGAAATTGTTGTGCAGGATTTTGTATTTTATGATTATGATGCTAAGTATTCTACTATTCCTGGAGATTCAATTGTGTTTAATATTCCGGCTCATCTTGATATGAAACATTTATTAGATGTTAAAGAATATGCATTTTTGACTTATAAATATTTGGAACTTAGAGGGATGGCAAGGATTGATTTTTTGATATCAAAAGATACCAATTTACTTTATGTTAATGAGGTAAATACAATTCCAGGTTTTACAGATATTTCTATGTTTGCTAAAATGTGTGAACATGATGGTCTTGATTATGAGAGTTTAGTTGATAAATTAATCACTTTGGCTTTTGAGAGTTATGAAAAGCGTAAGGGTAAAATTGATTTTAATAGGTTGGAGAGTTAGTTTAAATTTAAATTTTTCAAATTTTCAATTTCTTTATCGTCTTGAAGTTTAAAGAAGGGATCTAAATCTTGTTTGGATGATTTTGGAAGTATTCCAGAATATTTGATTGTGTATGAATAATCTATATTTGTATTTTTTATTTCTTTTTTTGTTTTTTGATCGTATATTTTGATTTCATGTTTATTAGTATCAAAGTAGATAAAAGCATTATATTTAATGTCTTCTTTGCACTTAATTGTGAAGGTTATGTTTGTTATATTGCTTTTGATATTGTTTGCTGTGAATATTATATTGTTAGATACTATTTTGTATGGTGTATTACTTTGATATACAATGAGTTCAGATGCATTTTCTATGTGTAAATGAATTTGTTCTGCAATTTTTGTTGTGGTGATTTTAATTGTATAAATAGATCGCTCTGCTGCGTCTATTTTGTGAAAAGATACGTCTATTAATTTTTCTTGTATCTTGGTTTCCTTTTTTATTTGTGTTTGATTTTTATCTAATTTTAAATTGAAATCTTTCATTGCAAGTTGAATTGTATTTTTGTTGTTTTGTAAATATTTGACATTAATTTCATTGTTGTGTTCTGGGAAGCTTATTGTTTGGGATATTTTTATTGTTGCAATTTTTTCTATATCGTGTGAGATTATGATGATGGCGATTATTAAGAGAAGAATTATAAATTCGATCTTTTCTGATTTTTGAAATTCTTGTTTTATTGTTGTAGTTTTGTGTTTTAAATGTTCTACAATATTGGCAAGTATTGCTGAGAATAGTGATATTGCTATGAAATAGCTTAGTTCAATAGGTCTTGATATCATTAAAGTTGTTTGTATTGACGTTATTAATATAAGATTTATTACCCAAATGAATATTATTATTAGTTTTTTTAAGATTTTTGTTTTATTAGGAATCATTAGTATTAATATATTTTTGAGTATAGTGATTAAAATAAATTCTATTTTGATATATAACACTATGATAAACTCAACTATGGAAATTGATATTGCTAGGTATTTAAGTTCTTTTAAGTTTAGATGTATTTTATAATTGTATGCAAAGTAGGATATTAGATTGAAGTTAAATAAGGTTAGGAAAAAATTTACCAAATATACTGGGTTTATAATATCATAATCTATGATATTTTCGTATGCAAATAGCATTTTATTTGTAAATAGGATAGAAATGTATGTGCTTAGAAATAATATAGAAAATAGTTTTATAATTTTATGATAATTTTCTTTTGTTTTTCTTAGTATGATGCTGGTTTTTTTGAATCTTGTAATCATTATTAATATAATAAAGTTGTAAATGGCATATATTGCTATGATAAGTGTAATTTCATTAATAATCCATTTTTTAAATAGAGTGTTAATAATAATATAGTGTAGTGTATCTTCATTTTGAATATTGTTTTTAGTTTTAATTGTTTCTTCTATTGCTTTATAAATATCATAAGGATTATTTTTTTTGATATATTTTAAAAGAGAATGTTCTCTATTGTTGCTTATGATTAAAATTGGAATTTTTTCTTTTAGATATAAATTATATATTTCATTAATATTTTTATTTGTTATTTTTGATACACTGAAATTTACTTTATTGTTTTCAAATGTTTTTATAAAGTTTTTTAAAAAACTTAAATTTGTTTTTGAGTTTATTATATTTGATTGATTTTTAAATTCTATTAAGTTGTTTTTTTTATCTTCATTTAACATTAAATATATTGTATTTATATCTTTTTCAAAAGTATTACTGTTTAATAATAATCTGCTATTTATTGTTGATATTTGTTTGTGTGAATCATCTTCTATAAAATATATATTTATGCTGTTTTTAATTTCTTTGTTCTTAAAGTTATTTATTAATGTAATGGCAATGGCAATTGCTAGATTATTTTTCAACTTGTATTGTGTTTCTATTGGTATAATTATGTTATAAATGGTTTTTTCTTTTCCTTTTATTTTTGTGTGAATTGTTTTATGTGAGTATCCAATAAATCCAATTTCTTGGAGTGAATGTTCTTTATATTGAATGTGATTTTCTATAAAGTATTTTTTTATATAATTATAAGTGTTTTTTATTCTTTCTATTTTATCTAAAGATTTATTTAACATATTGATTTTTGTAATATGTGTTATTATTTGTTTGTTATATTGTTCTTTTTCATCTGCTTTTATTGTTTTATGTAAAATGGATATATTTATTAAAATTAAGAATAGTATCTTAATTGTCATAGTTTTTTATGTCTTCTTCCACTTGCATTATTTGAAGTACGTTAGGATTTTCTTTAAGTGAATTAAAAATCATTGATACATTTTTATGGTTTGATAATATTATAATATTTATTATTCCGTGTCCATTTCCACAGTCTTCTATTTTTTCGCTAATAAGTCTTACATCAAATGTTGTAAATAGATTATCTAAGTAATTAAAGAGGTCTTTTAAATTTTTTAAAAATATTATAATATGATACACTTTCCTTGTTGGTGTTGCTTCCCATTCTACTTCTACCAGATGGTTTTTTTTCTGATATGTAATTTCTCTACAATTTTCTTTATGAACCACTATTGTATCTTTTTGTATTAAACCAATAATATCTTCACCTGTTAATGGGTTACAATCAGAAGCTATTGTAATGCTTTTGAGTTTAGATTTTGTTAAAGATTTAAATAGACTAAATAGTCTTTTTTGTTCTTTATTTTCTCCGATAAGGTATGCAATTATGTTATTGTCTACAAATATTGTATTGTCATTTTTATTGAGCCAAGATCTAATTTTTGAACGTGCTTTTTTTGTTCTAACACTATTCAACCAAATTACATCAGGTTTTGCTTCTTCAGATGTGAATATTTCAACAATTTGTTCGTTTTTTAATGGTTTGGTTAATGAACTAATTTTGCCATTGATTTTTGCATAAAGTGCTTGATCCCCAATATCTGTATGTATTGTATATGCAAAGTCAATTGAGTTTGAACCAAATGGAAGTTCGACTATTTCTCCTTCTGGTGTATAGACATATATAAATGTATTTAAAAGTTCCTTATGTATATCGTGCATTGAGTATTGATTTTTATTAGCTGATTCTTGTTGCCATTTTTTAATTCGATTGATAAATGATATATCATCAGCTTTTAATTCAACTTGTTCTTTATAAAGCCAGTGGGCAGCAACACCGTATTTGGCAATTTTATCCATTTCTTCTGTTCTAATTTGTATTTCAATTAATTGATTATCTTCAGGTATTCTGACAGTTGTATGTAGAGATTGGTATTTGTTTTCTTTAGGAATGGCTATATAGTCTTTAAGTCTTCCAGGTATTGGTTTCCAAACTTTATGTACGATTTCTAGTATTTCGTAACATTCTTTTTGTTTTTTGCAAATTATTCTTATTCCCAAAGTATCAAAAATTTGAGAAATATTGTTATTTCGTGTTTTCATTTTTCTAAATATTGAGTAAAAATGTTTTGAGCGCACTGTAATTGTGACGTCAATTCCAATTTTTTTGAGTTCTTTTTCTATTATTAATTTTCCTTTATATAATTTTTTTTCTCTTTCTATCTTTGTTGCGGATAAAAAATTTTTTATTTCTTTATATTCTTTTGGATAAAGGTATTTTAATGATAAGTCTTCAAGATATATTTTAAGAGATGAGATACCAAGCCTTTCTGCAATTGGTACGTAAGTTGCAAGACAATCTCTTGCAATTCTTTCTCTTCGATTTTTAGGTAAGTGAGAAAGCGTTGCCATATTGTGTAATTTATCTGCAAGTTTTATTATTATTATTCTAATGTCATGAGTCATTGCAAAAAACATTTTTGAGATTGTATTTGCTTCTTTGATTGCTCTTGTTTTATTGTGTAAATCATGAATTTTGGTTACTCCATCAATTAGACTGAAAACTTCTTGATCAAATTCTTTAATGATTTCTTCTTTTTGAACACTGGTGTCTTCTAAAACATCATGTAGTAGACCAGCTATTATTGTTTTGAAATCTAACTGGAATTTTATGAGAAATAGTGCAACCATTATTGGGTGAATTACATATGGTTCTTTACTTTCTCTATATTGTCCGTAGTGTAATTGTTCTGATATTTCAAGAGATTTAAATATTAGTTTTTTTTGAATGTCATCTTGATAATTATTATCTACAGTTTTCCTGAAAATATTTTTTAATTTATCAATATCATTTATTTTAAGTAAGTATGCAATTTCATAGACTTGTATCATGTTTTATCCTTAAAAGTAATGCCCTTTCTCTATTTTCAATATCATATATAGTTTTTAAATATGTAAAACCTTCTTGTATCGCAAACTTTTCTAGAGATTTTTTTTGCCACGGAGCCATTTCTAATATTAAGAGTCCATTTTTAGTTAATTTGTATTTTGCTTGTTTTATTATTTTTTTTGCAATTTTAAGTCCATTTTTTCCAAATCCTAAGAGTGCTATTCTTGGTTCTTTTGCTAATTTTTCCTTTATCTTAAGTTCATCTTTAGTTAAGTAAGGAGGATTAGTTATTATTAGTTCAAACTTTTTATCTATGTATTTTAACAGATTTGAACGTTGTATTTCTATATAATTTGTTAAATTTAGTCTTTGTGTATTTTTTAATGATACTTTTAAAGCTTGTACTGAAATGTCGGATAGTGTTACTTTTTGTTTAAGATAATATGCAATTGTTAATCCAATACATCCACTTCCACAACATAAATCTAGAATTTTACTTAAATTATTTTTTTTAATTTGAATCAATGCTTCTTCTACTAAACATTCTGTATCTTCTCTAGGAATTAGTACGTGTTTGTTGATATAGAATTTGATTCCCATAAATTCTTTTGTGCCAAGTATATAGTGTATAGGGATTCCTGATTTTATATTATTTATTTGAGAAAATAGTTTATATTCTTCTTGTTGTGTTAGATTTTGATTTGTATTTGCAAGGATTAGTTCTTTTCTAATATTTAGGATTTTTTCAAGTAGTAGTAGAATTTCGATAGTGTTTAAATTATATTGCTTTGCATTTTTTATTGCTTCTTGTATTGTCATTAAAATAAAATTATAACTGATTATTTTTTAGTGATTGTTCTTGAAATTTAAGTGCTAATGTATTTAGAAGGGAGTCAAGTTCTCCTTGCATAATTTCTTCTAGTTTATAAAGGCTAACATTTGCCCTATGATCTGTTACTCTATTTTGTGGAAAATTGTAAGTTCTAATTCTCTCGGATCTGTCACCCGAGCCTACTTGTTGTTTTCTATCATTTGAACGTTGTTCTTGTTTCTTTAAGTTTTCCAATTCATAAAGTCTGGCTCTTAGAATTTTCATGGCCTGTTCTTTATTTTTATGCTGACTTCTTTCATTTTGACATTGTGCTACAATTCCTGTAGGTAAGTGTGTTATTCTAACAGCAGAATCTGTTGTATTTACATGTTGACCACCAGCTCCAGAAGATCTGTAGACATCTATTCTTAAGTCTTTGTCATTAATTTCTATATCGGTGTCTTCAACCTCAGGTAATACGGCAACGGTTGCTGCTGAAGTTTGAAGTTTTCCATTAGATTCTGTTATGGGTACTCTTTGCACTCTATGTACTCCACTTTCATGTTTTAATTTTTTAAATACATCTTTGCCTTTTATTTCAAAACTTACCTCTTTAAATCCACCAAGTTCTGTTTCATTAAAATTAATAAGTTCTGTTTTCCATTTTTTCTTTTCAGAATATTTTGTATACATTTCATAAAGATTATGTGCAAAAAGAGCAGCTTCTTCTCCTCCTGTCCCAGCTCTGATTTCTATAATAATATTTTTATCATCATTTTCATCTTGATGTAGTAGTAATATTTTAATTCTATTTTCCATCTCATCTTTTTTAGAATATAAGTGAGCTAGTTCTTGCTTAATTAAATCTTTCATTTCTAAATTATCTTCTTCGGATAAAATTTTTTGGTTTTCATTAATTTGATTTAGTATGTGTTGATATTCATCTTTCTTTTCCTTGATTTTTTCTAGATAATTATATTCTTTTATTATTTTTGAATATTCTTTTTGGTTTTTAATTAAATTTACGTCTTGTAATTTTTGTTCAAGTATTTTAATTTTGCTTTCGATGGGATTTAATTTTTCTAAAAACATCTTCATTTCTCCTAATCAAGTAGTAAATATTTTATCCTAATTTTGAATTTTTTTGGTATATTGACTTATAGATTTTATCTAATAGGTTCTTTAGGTACAATTTTGATAAATAAGTTTAACCATAAAAATTAAGTATATTTTTTTAATTTTTTATATAATATGTTTATTGAGATTGGATGTTAAAGATTTATTTTATTAAATGTCTTGGTATGTTTATATATTAAATAAGTTATATGTTTTTTAAGTAGTAGTATATATGAAATATGTTATGTCTTTAATAAACCAGTTAAGAAGGGGTTATTTATGTTAGACAATAAACTTTTAGATGATTTTGAAGATATCTCGCAAAATTCTGATAAAGAACTTCTTGATGTTACTGAAAAATCCAAAAGGGGTTATCAGTTAATAAAGGAAGAGAGACTTTTTGAAGCAGAATCATTGTTTAATGATATCTTACAAAAGGATGATGATAATAATTATGCTCTTGTTGGACTTGGAGACATTGAAAGAAAGAAGCGTAACTTTGATAAAGCTATAATTTATTATCAAAAATGCCTTGCCAAACATTCAAATAATAATTATGCTCTTTTTGGGTTGGGAGATTGTTATAGAAGTTTGGGAGATTATAAGAAGGCCACAGACGTATGGGAAGAATATTTAAAGTATGATTCTGAAAATATTACGGTTCTTACAAGAGTTGCGTCTTCTTATAGAAAATTAAAAAATTTTCAAAAATCAAGACAATCATATTTAAGAGTATTAGAGCTTGTACCTGATAATGATTATGCACTTGTTGGTATTGGACATTTGTATTATGACTTTAAGGAATATAAAGAAGCTTTGAAATATTGGCTTAAGATGTATGAAATAAATCAAGTTAAGATAGATGTTCGTGTATTAACTTCAATTGGGAATTGTTATAGAAAATTGAAGGAATTTGGTAAAGGCATTTATTTTTTTAAAAGAGCTTTGGAAATTTCTCCAAATAACTTTTATGCTATTTTTGGACTTGCTGATTGCTATAGAGGAAGTAAAGAGTATGCTGAGGCTTTAAAATATTGGCTTACAATCATAGATAGGGATCCAAAAAATAATTTAGTTTTAACAAGGGTGGGGGATACATATAGGTATTTGAAAGATTATGAAAATGCACAAATTTATTATAAGAAAGCACTTGATGTTGATTTTGATATGTTTGCTATACTTGGTCTTGCATTACTTCAAAAAGAACAGGGGCAATATGAAGAAGCATTGACAGCTATTAAGAATTTAATAAAAACTAATCCAAAAAATTCAATATTGTATGTAAATGTTGCTGAGTGTTATGAGGCTTTAGGTCAGATTGAAGATGCTATCGATATTTTATCGAGTTTCTTGCAACTTGGAATGAAGAATGTTACCATTATTGACTATATTACTAATCTTAAAAAGAAGATGGATGCATGAAAGTTGATTTTAATAGAGCTATTTTTTTCGAAAAATTGATAGATACTCATGTTCATTTTAATGAAATTAAGAAACATTCTGTAGATATTCATTATATTATTAGTGAATGTTTTAAAAGTGGCTTTTCTTATTTTATTGATATTGGACTTCATCCTAGTGATTTTTATGAAAGAAAACAACTTTTAAACACTTATTCTAATATTGCATTAACAGTTGGAATTCATCCTTTAAATAAAGCTTCAAATAGTGATTTTGAATTGATTGAAAAGATTTTAATGACAGAAAGTGTTATTGCTATTGGTGAAGTTGGACTTGATTACTTTAAGGCAGATAATAAAAATGAACAAATTGAGGTTTTAGGGATGCAGTTAGATTTAGCTAGTAAATATCAAAAGCCTGTTATTTTGCATGTAAGAGAAGCTTATGATGATATTTATAATATTGTTAAATCGTCTAATTTTATGCATAGAGGAATATTGCATTGTTATTCTGGTACTTATGATTATGCTAAAAAATTTATTGATCTTGGATTTAAGATATCTTTTGCAGGTAATCTAACTTTTAAAAATTCAGATCTTTTAAGAACAGTTTTAAAGAAGTTGAATATTGAAGATATTTTAATTGAAACAGATAGTCCGTTTTTAGCACCAGTTCCTTTGAGGGGTAAGGTTAATACTCCATTTTTTTTGGGATATACATGTATTGAGATTGCTAAAATTAAAAATTGTGATATGGCAAAAATTGTATCTACTTTTTATAATAATTTTAAGGATTTATTTAAAGATTTGATTTAAGAATAATTTTCTTTTATTATTTTTAAATTTTTTATTGTTAAATTTGTAATTATTATTTTATTTTGATTTAAAATTCATTTATCGTTAAACTTATTTTGTTGTTTTATAAATATTAAGTTCATATTGAAAATTTTTGTTGATGTTTTGTATTATTTCAATTAAATTGAGTACATTAATGCTGATTATATATTTTACATTAACTTCTTTTATGTCTTGTTTTATATTCCCAATCAATATGAATTCTATTTGTTTAAATAATGATGATTCTGATAATTTTTTTAAAAAAATGTGATTGTTTCTCATTGAAAATATGATTGCTTTTGTTATTTTTGGAGTAATTAAGTTTTTTATGTGAGAAATATTTTTATCGTCTATGGTAGTAATTTTTATATTATGATCTTGTGCAATTTTTTCTAAATATTTAGAATCTTCTTGATTTATTGTATTATCTCTTATGATTAATGAAGTTGTTAAATCGATTGAAGGATCATTAAATATAGAATTTATTGCTTTTTTTAATGAAAATTGAATTTCTGAGAGATAGAAGGTTTTTTTTTTGATTTGTTCAGTATTTAGTATTTCGTTATTTAGTTTATGTGTAAGTAGTATTTTGTCGCTATTGTTTAGTTTTTCCTTGATATTTTCGATGTCTTTTTCATTTATAAATAGTATATTTTCTTGGATAAATGGGGTATTTTTTATTTTAAAAAAATATTCTGTTGCATTTGAAAAAATTATAACATAGTTAAAATCTTTGTCTGTGATTTTATCTTTTGTGCAACTGAGATATGAGATTAAAATTATTGTAATAGGTAAAATATTTATTTTATATAGCATTATTTTAAGTTCCAATAGTTTTTTTGTTTAAGATTGTTATTCCTAATAATATTAGTGATATAGCTAGAGAGTATATTTGTTGGTTAATTAAGATAAATACTTTTAAAAGTGTGATAATTATTTCTAGGATTAAAATAGGAATAAAAATTGCTTGATACCCATTTATATTTTGCGTTAGATGTCGTCGTATTCCTTTTTCGCATATAATTGCTGTGAATATTAGTTCCAACATATGTATTAATGGTATTTTAATATATTCGTATGTGCCAAAAACTTTGCTGTTTATTATGAGGAAAGAAATATTTTTAGAAAAAATAAGCCCAAATGCAAAGTATATTAAAAATATTGGATTGTGTCTTAATAATGAATTTGGGTTTAATGTGAAGAAAAATGTGAATATGAACAATGGAAAGATATAGTAGTAAATTTGTTCTTTAATGAATATTGAATATATTAAGTCAAATTTTGTTTGATAGTTTATGAGTAAATTTTTATATAATATGAATTCTTCTATCAGATATAATGAAGAAAAAATGGTTGCTGCAAGCAATATTGACATTGCATATGTGTAGTTTTGTTTTATAAATTTTAATTGAGGATGTTTTATTTGCATGTATATTTTAAGGACTAAAGGTAGACTGACGATTAAAAATACATTCATAATAAGTAGATTTTACTTTTAAATTATTTATTAATCAATTAAATTTGTATTTTTTAGGATTTTGTGGTAATTCTTTTGTTATTGTATTTAATAGATTTGTGTTCGAATTTACTTTTTATGGAAGGTATATTAAAATTAGTTATTGATTAATACTGTTTGAGGAGTACGTATTTTTAGATGATAAATAGAAATTCCGGTAAGGATAGGGATAGGTCGAGATCGGGTGATAAAGAATTGAGAATTAATCATAAAATTAAGGCTCGCGAAGTTAGAGTTGTTTTTAATGATGGTACTCAATCTGTTTTGCCAATTGAAGATGCTATTAAATGTGCTAGAGATGTTGAGCTTGATTTGGTTGAAGTTTCGCCAAATGCATTGCCTCCTGTTTGTAAAATAATTGATTATGGGAAATACAAGTTTCATCAGGAAAAACGTCAAAAAGAGCAAAGAAAAAATCAGAAAATAATTAAGCTTAAAGAAGTTAGGATGCAACCAAAAATAGATACTCATGATCTTGATTTTAAGTATAAAAATATTTTAGGATTCCTCAATGAAGGAAATAAAGTAAAGGTTACTATAAGATTTAGAGGACGTGAACTTGCTCATACTCATTTAGGATATGGGATTTTAGAGAGCATTCTTGAACGCGTAGGTGATTCTAATTATGTTTTAGAATCACCAGCTAGGATGGAAGGGAAGACAATGTTCTTAATTATTGCACCTAAATCTAAGAAGTAATTGATAAGGAGATGTAACATAAATGTCAAAAATGAAGACATGCAAAAGTGCAAGGAAAAGATATGCTTTTACTTCAAAGGGTAAAGTTAAATATAAAAAGCAAAATTTAAGACATCTTTTAACAAAGAAATCTGCAAAGAGAAAGCGGAATTTAGGTAAGTCAGGGTTAGTTTCAAGTGTTGAAGTTAAGAGAATTAAAACCTTATTGCCTTATGTTTAAATATTGTTTTAGGAGATTATATGGCTAGAGTGAAAAATGGGATAGTTCATGTTGCAAGACGAAAGAGAATTTTAAAGAAAACTAAAGGTTTTTGGGGTACTAAAAAAAGTAATTATAAGAAAGCTAAAGATACTCTTCGTAAGGGTATGATGTATGCTACAAGAGATAGAAAGACTCGTAAAAGAGATTTAAGAAGTTTGTGGATTGTAAGAATTTCTGCTGCTTTGACGGGTATGGGAATAAGTTATTCAAGGTTTTTTGATGGTTTGAGAAAACTTAATATTAAGCTTAATAGAAAAATTTTATCTAATTTGGCAATTGAAGATATTGAAAGTTTTAAAAAGATTGTTTATGAAATAAAAAATTAATAGTTTCCTGGGAAGTTTAATTATAGGGATTAGAGTTATTTTTTGCGACATCTCACTAAATTTGGGGGGTTTAAGTATTTTTTTACGGATAGTTGCTATAGAGCACACTAAAAGTTAAGAATGAAAATCCCATCTTTGAAAATAGCGCTAAATAAAACATTTCTATGTTGGCTTCTTGGGATTTATTTAAAAGGGCTGGTATTGTGAAATTCATTTCTCTTGGTAATATCAAAAAAGAATGTAGTCACATCTATTATAGGAGTGTATATTTTGCAGATGCTTTTTATGAATATAATGGTTTTAGGGAAGTTAAACATGTAAAATTTATAATTGAAGTAACGCCTTTGAACGAGAAACATGTTACTATTGAGTTTTTGGAGCCTCTCAATTATCCTGTTTTAAGTTTAATGGTTGCAATTAAAAGGCATGTCATTGAACTTAATACAAAAGGTGAACTTCCTTGATATTATCTTTTAAAAAAGAAGATGAGATGATAACTTTTGCTAAATCTTTTTTTAATCCTTTACCTATTGGTAAAATATTTGCTCTTTATGGCGAAATAGGTGCTGGAAAGACGACTTTTTTAAAAGGTTTGGCTTTAAGTCTTGGGATTTCTTGTTTTGTAAGTCCGACTTATAACATTATTAATGTTTATGAATTTGCAAATTTTAGATTTTATCATATTGATTTGTATCGTTTGCATCTTTTAGATGAATTTGAACTTATTGGTGGAATGGAACTTTTATTGGATATGTCATCCATAATAGCTATTGAATGGCCAGATATAGTTGTTGATATTTTACCTAAAGACAGATTGAGATTTTTAAAATTTAAAATTAAAGATGATAGTAGGATTTTGGAATTTGATAATGAATACTCTTGCAATTGAATATTCATATAAAAATTTATTGATTTATTTTCAAATTAACGAAAAAATTTTGTTTCTTCTTAAGAATAAACATGAAGTCAATAATGTTCTTAATGTGCCCAAATTATTTAATGATTTTGTATTAGATAAAAATATTGCTCTTGGTGATCTTGATTTACTTATTAATTCTTCTGGGCCTGGTTCTTTTACGGGTTTAAGAATTAGTTTAAGTTTTATTAAGGGCCTTTCCTTAGGACTTTCAATTCCTTTTGTTAATATTCCTACTTTTGATGTTTGTGTAAGATTGTTTCATACAGAGTCGGATATTCTAGTTTTAAGTTTTACTGCAGGTAGATATTTTCTTGGGCATTATAGAAATTTTAAATTATGTAGTAATATTGTTTGTTTTTCTGAAACAGACTTATTGAAATATTTAAATGGACTTGACTTTAAATTTGTTATTGTGGGTAATGGTGTTGATTTTGTTTATGAAAAATTTAAAAGTAGGTTTATAGTTATTGATGATATGTGTGCTTTTGGTGCAGTTTTGACTGATCTTGGTAAAGCAAAGTACTCCAAGAGCAGACAGGGTGATGATATTTTATCAGGACCTTGTTATGTAAGACCTAGTGATGCTGAAATTAATTCTTATTTACTAAAATAATCAAATAGTTTTTTAATTTTATGTATATTGTTTTTATCTTGTAATATTGATTTTTTGTTTTCTTCCTTAATGATGTCATAAATTTCAGATCTAAGTATTTTAATGTTTTCTGGGGCTTTTATTGCTATTTTTACACTATCTTTTTTTATTTCCAATATTGAAATTTCGATATTAGAGTCTATTTTAATGCTTTCATTTGCTTTTCTTGATAGTACTAACATATTTATTCCTTAAAAACTCTATATCTAAGATAATGTTCTTCATTAGTAGAGATGGCTTGTTTTCCAATTAATTTTTTTTTATTTAATATAATTGGGGCTTTGAGGTTTGCAGTTATTTCTTTATAATTTTTTACGTGCATGTTGATGATGCATAGTATTACCTTTTCGTTTTCATTTTCTGCTTGGATATCTAACCAATCCTTGTTTTCTATTTTTGGCAAATATTTTTCTAAAAAGTTAAATGGGGATGTTACTAAAAAATTTATTTCTCCATTTATTGATTGCATTATAGAGAATGGTTTATGTTCAGAGTCTTTAATTATAAATTCTTTAATATCTTCAAATCCTAATATTCCTTCAGGAAATTTAACTTTTATACTAAGTTTGTTTTTCATTTTATTTTAAGAAATCTAATAATGTTGTTTGCATTATTCTTGCAGAAACCCCTAAAGATACTTGATAGGCAAGACTTGTCATATTAAGATCTGTGATTGCTTTTGTAACATCAAGATCGGTATATTGCACCATATCATCTTTCATATCCATTATTTCTTTGCTAAGTCTTGCATGACTTAATTCAAGTCTGTTTTCTTTAGTGCCAATATCAGATAATGTTGATAAAATTTTACTTAAACTCTCATCGATTTCTGCTAAATTTCTACTTCCTATAAGTCCTTCTTTATTTTCTTCTAAATTATCTCTCAGGTCGATTAAACTATCAAAAATTGTTCTATTTCTAATCTCAGCGTTGTTTGCTATATTGTAAGGGGGTTCTTTGGAATCGTTATTTTGATTTAAAATACCAAGATCTTTTAGTACTGTTGACCCTTCTTCTTCTGTTATCCATATTTGATGAGGTATTGTTGTGTTAATTATTATTGAATTTAATATATTGTCAAGAGAGGCTTCCACTGGAGCAGATGATTCATTGATTTTAGCAATGATGTCAGCAGCAGTATCTCCTGCTGTTAATACTATTTCAACATTGTCAATATAAATTTTTGTGTTTTCTTGTACAACGAAATTGTCAACATTTTTTGATGATGTTATATATTGATTTTGTGAAAAAAATAGCTCACTTCCAGGATAGTTTGTTGAGATATAAATTCCATTACATATCTCGTTTGTTTGTTGTGATTGATTGCCATTATAGTCTATTTTTATTATTTGAGTTTCTGCTCTATCTTGAGTTAGTTTGTTGATTTTCTTTGCTCTAGTTGCTTTGAATGCTTCAGCATCGACTTTAGTTCCTGCAAATATGCTATATCCGTCTGCTCCTTTTGCATTTGCTATTGCAAGAATATCTTCAAGTATTGCATTTATTTCTTTTGCTATGATTTTTTTATCATCAGTGCCATATGTACCATTTGCTCCTTTAATAGCTATTTCTTTTGCTCGGGTTAAAATATTAGATAGAGATTGCAAGTATCCTTCTATATATCTTAATTTGCTTTTAGCATTGTTGATATTATGAGAATAGGTATTAAGCTTAAATATATTACTGTCTAATCTTATTGCATGAGTGACACCCGTTGGATCGTTTCTCAGATTTGTAATTCGTTTGCCACCTTGATATAAACTTTCTAAAAGTTTTGTTATTTTTACTTCTTTGTTTGTTGAAGATGATTTTAAGTTATCATATGTTAAAGGATGACTTACTCTGTTAATCATATATTATACTCCCATTTTGTTTATTATTGTGTCTATTAATTCTGCAGAAACATTGATGAATTTACTTGCAGCAATAAATGATTGTTGAAATTCTATCATATTTGCTAATTCTTCATCTTTATTTACACCAGATATCGATAATCTTAAATCGGTTAAATTTTTAAGTATTTGTTCTTGGCTATTTTTTGTAATTTCTGCTATTTGTCCTTTTATTGCAATATTTGAAGCTGTATTTGCAAAATAGTCATTGAGTGTTGAGTTTTTTTCAATCATGATTTGTGAATTTACGAAAGATGCAATACGTAATGCTGCTTTATTGTCACCAATAGGAGTATTATTTGTTGGGGTTTTAATACCCGATGCAATTTTTGATGGATCTTCTGCAATTACTTTAGATACTCTAATCCATGCTGATGGATTTTTTAGAGGAGATATTGAATATCTGGTTGTGTTTGTTAATTGGTCAGTGGTATTAATGTTTTGATAGTTATAAGCACCTTCAATTCCTGATGCATTTAATATACCAGTATAATTTGTTAAGAATAATCCAGAATCTTCAATATGTTTAATTCTAAAAATGGTACTATCCTTATCTTCTTCTTTAACTGCCTTAATTTCAAATTTTTTGTTTTCATTAATTCTTGCAGTAACTTGTGCATCAGAATTGTTTATTTTATCTATTACATCTTTAACAGTATCTGTTACATTATATGGTATTTCTATAAAATCATTTTTATTTATTGCTTGAAATCTGAGTATTCCTGCAAATCCTAATTTTTCTTCTGGGGAAATTTCATTTGTACTATTTACTTTAAATATATGAACAGAATCAAATTGTCCATCTCCATTGCTGTCGTATCTTCCACGATCGTCAGTTAATTTGTATTCTTGCTCAAAGAAGATTCTTCCATTTTGTTTGTCAAGGCCATATCCTGATATGTGGACCTCATTTACAAGTTCTACAATATTGATTGCTATATTATCTAATTCATTAATTTCATTTTTAATTTCGTTATCCCTTATATTAATAAGAGCTCCTAGTTTTCCTGTATTGATATTAGCAGTTTCTCTATTATTCCACAAAATATTCCATTTTGTCTTTGTGGGCCCATTTGCTACATCTAATATAAGTTCATTTGCTATTGTACCTTGAATTAGATGTTTTCCTTCCATATGGATTAAAAATTCATTAGGATCCTTTTTGTTTTCTATGGAGATACTGATTAAATTGCTTAATTTGTCAATTATAAAATCTCTCTCATCCATTAAATCATTGGGATGATCTTTCATTGCAATTGCTTTTGCTATTTGTTTATTGAGATCACTGATGTTTCTGAGATAATTATTTATCTCTTCGGTAGTGATTTTGATTTCGTCATTTGCCATTGTGTATATTCGTTCAAGATAATGAAATCTGCTTGTTACTACTTCTGCAAAAGCTTGTCCACGTTCTAATATAATATTTCTTTCTGCTAATCCTTGTGGTTGTTTTGATAAATCCTGCCAACTTGCCCAAAAATCGTTTAATCTTTTTCTCATTGATTGTTCTTCTGGTTCGTTATATATATTTTCTAACAGAGAAATAAATCTATCTTTTAAGTTCCAATATCCAAGGCGATGTGATTCTTCAGCTATTCTTATGTCTAATAATTCGTCTCTTATTCGTTCTATAGATTGAACCATTATTCCTTGTCCTAATTGTCCAGCCTTATTTGTTCTATTTAATTGAGGAGCATATATTGGCATTTCGGTTTTCATTATAATTCTTTGCCTTGAGTATCCTGGCTTTGTTGTATTAGTTAAATTATGTCCCACTGTGTTCATAGCATCTTTATGTGCAAATAAACTTTTTTTCCCAATTTCTATTCCTGAAAATGTTGAATCCATTTTACACTCCTTGATTATTTAAAGTTTTTTGTTTATTAAGACGGATGCTTCATTTGGCGTTCCGTTTTTTGGTCCATAGGGGTTTTTATAAGTGATATTATCTATAGTCTCTTGAGCATCTTGAAATATTGAGTCTAACATATCAAGGGATGTTTCTACATAACTTGATATTAGATGATTTAAATTTTGAATATTTAATATTCCTATTTTTAGTCTATGAAAGTAGTTATATATTTCTTTCTTGTAAGTTGAGCATAATTTTTCTATAGTCATGTAAGTTGATTCAAATTGTTCATTTTGTGTAAATTCTTTCCAAATTTTATCTCTCTTTTGTTCTACATCGTTAAATTTTTGTAGGTAAATATTTGTTTTATCTATTGATTCTTTCAACATAATTGCATTTTTTTCATCAAGACATTTTTTTATATTTAAATACATACCATATATTTTTTCTATTAAAAAGGTTTCTTCTTCTAATGTGTTTTTTAGTTCAGTTTCTAATTTAATTTCCATTTCTTTAAAGTAAATTATAAGTGAAATTTATGATATTTACAAATTTGAAATATTGTTATTTTTTATTATTTTGTGTTTTGGTTTTTTCTTTTATTTTTTGATTTTTGTTATTTATGCTATGTTATAATTTTTATAATCTATGAGCAGGCTTTTTCAAAAAGAAGATGATATTGTTGCACTTGCTACACCTTTTTTTAGTAGTGCTTTATGTGTAATTCGTAGTAGTGGAGTTTCGGCGATTGAAAAATTTTCTAAAATGTTCTCAGAGCCTAATAAGTTGCTTGAGGCATCTGGGCATACTATTCATTATGGATATATTCTAGATAACGAAACTAAAGAAAAATTGGATGAAGTTGTTGTTTGTCTTTATAGAGCTCCAAAAAGTTTTACAGGGCAGGATTCAATAGAAGTGATGGCTCATGGTTCTCTTGTTGGTATAAGAAGAATTATGGACTTTTTTTTGAAAGTAGGTTTTCGAATGGCTGAGCCTGGTGAATTTACCTTTCGTTCTTTCTTGGCAGGGAAACTTGATCTTACTAAAGCAGAGGCTATAAATGAATTAATTTCTGCTAAGACTAGGCAAGTACATGCTCTTGCTGTTAATAAACTTTCAGGTTCTTTATTTGATAAGATAGATTTGATTAAAAGGGATATTTTAAATTTTCTTTCAGCCATTAGTGTTTATCTTGATTATGAGACAGATGATAATGAAGTTGTTATTCCTGTTGATGTTATTTTAAAAAGTAAATCTGAACTTGAAAGGTTAATTGATTCTTATGATACTGCAAGAAAATTGGAGAATGGTGTTACATTAGTATTGGCTGGTTCTGTTAATGTTGGCAAATCTTCTCTTTTTAATTTGTTATTAAAAGAAGATAGGGCTATCGTTTCTTCTTATGCTGGTACTACACGAGATTATATTCAAGCAAGTTTTGAATTTGATGGTATTTTATTTAACGTATTTGATACAGCAGGACTTAGAGAGACTAGTGATTTTGTTGAACAGTTGGGTATAGTGAGGAGTAATTCTTTGATTAAAGAAGCATCTTTAATTTTTTATGTTGTTGATTTAAGTGGCAAATTAACGGATGATGATTTGAAATTTATTGATGCTTATAAGGAAGATTCTAGAGTGCTTTTTGTTTTAAATAAGGTGGATTTAGAGCAAAATAATCAAACAGTTGAATTTTTTAATTCTAATAATGTAGGTTCATTAAACACAGTAAAGATTAGTACTAAAACTTTATTTGGTATAAATTCCCTTTATAATAGTATAAGGTCATTGATAGGTGTTGATTATATGAAGACTATTGATTGTGATGTTGTGATATCATCAACTCGTCAGGCAGAACTTTTAAAGAGGGCTTATGCTTTAATTATTGAGTTGTTAAGCAAAATAGAACAAAATATAAGTTATGATATGTTGGCATTTGATGTTTACGAAGTGGTTAATGTTTTAGGGGAAATAACGGGTGAGGTTACTAGTGAGGATGTGCTTAACAATATGTTTAAGAATTTTTGTTTAGGAAAATAGGTATGGATTTTGATGCTATTGTTATTGGAGGAGGGCATGCTGGTATTGAAGCATCTCTGGCTCTTGCAAGATTAAATTTTAAAACAATTTTGATTACTCAAAATTTAGATACAGTAGGCAAACTCTCTTGTAATCCTGCTATTGGTGGGCTTGCTAAGGGAAATATGGTGAGAGAGATTGATGCTCTTGGTGGAGAGATGGGATGTCTTATTGATTTTAGTATGATTCAATTTCGCATTTTAAATAAAAGTAAGGGTCCTGCTGTACAAGCACCTCGTGCGCAAGCTGATAAATTAGTATATCAAGTTAAAGCAAAGGAAACATTAGAGATTCAGAGTAATCTTGAACTTTTTCAAGATACTGTTAGTGATTTTTTACTTAATCCTATGAAAAATAAGATTGAAGGTGTTGTTACAGAGAGGGGTAATAAATTTACATCGAATGTTGTAGTTCTTACAACAGGAACTTTTCTTAGAGGCAAAATATTCATAGGTGAATACAAGGCTTATATGGGAAGGATTTCTGAACCAGCTGCTTTTGGTCTTGAGAAAATTTTGCTTGAGCTTGGATTTGAAATGGGTAGACTGAAGACAGGTACTCCTGCAAGGGTTCATAGGCGAAGTATTAATTTTTCAAAAACAGAAATTCAGTTTGGAGATTCTGATATCATTCCTTTTTCTTTTTCAAATACCAAAATAGATAAGACTCAACTTTCTTGTTATGTTACTTATACTAATAAAAAGACTCATGAGATAATTAGTGAAAATATGCATCTCTCTCCACTTTATTCTGGGGAAATTGTTGGGAATGGTCCAAGATATTGTCCTTCTATTGAAGATAAAATTGTTAAATTTAAAGATAAAGATAAACATCAAATTTTTATTGAGCCTGAGGGGATTAATACCCAAGAGATGTATCTTAATGGTTTAAGTTCCTCTTTACCTGAGGATGTTCAAAAAAGGTTAATTAATAGTATTGATGGACTTGAGGATGCATTAATTACAAGACCTGGATATGCTGTTGAGTATGATTATATTAATCCCATTGAATTATATGCAAGTCTTGAGACTAAAAGGGTTGAAGGACTTTTTGTTGCTGGGCAAACTAATGGATCTTCTGGATATGAAGAAGCTGCAGCTCAAGGTTTGATGGCCGGAATTAACGCAGCACTTAAATTGCAAAAAAAAGAGCCAATGATATTGCCAAGGACTAGTTCTTATATTGGTGTTTTAATTGACGATCTTGTTACTAAGGGTACCAAAGAGCCTTATAGAATGTTTACCTCAAGAGCTGAACATAGACTTAATTTGAGGCATGATACTAGTGACAAAAGATTGATAAAATGGGGATATGAAGTTGGATTAGTTAGTGAGGAGAAATATTCTAGGTATTTTTTTAAGGAAAAGCAAATTGAGGAAATTAAAGAACTTTTGAGACATAGACGTCTTAAAGAGAAAGAAGCTAGTAGTTTTGAATTAAAAAGGCATATTAATAAAGATTTTTATCATATTGTAAAAGATCCATATATTAATTTAAAGGATCTTGTTAATATCGATCCTAAGTTAAATGCTTCAAAAGTAATTCTTGAGCAAGTTGAATTAGACATTAAATATGAAGGCTACATTAATAGGCAAAAAGATTTGATTAGAAAAATGAATAATCTTGAACTTATTAAATTGCCACTTGATTTTAATTATGAGATTGATGGTCTCTCTAGAGAGGCTAGGGAAAAATTTGTTCAAATTCAACCAGCTAATCTTGCTCAAGCAAGTAGGGTTTCTGGCGTTAGGAATACTGATATTCAAGTTTTGCTTATATATTTTTCAAATCCTAAAAATAAAGTAGTGCTTAATTTAGATTTATGATGACTAATTTTAAATTTGCTTTGAAAAATTTGAAAGTGAATTTTACTTCAGAAAATATTGATAAATTGAGATTTTACATAGAGAAAGTTTTATTATTTAGTGATAGGTTTAATTTGGTGTCAAATAATGTTCGCAACTTTGATGCAATGCTTTTACATGCTCTAGATTCTATTTCTGGATTGCCTATTGTTAAAGATAAAAACCCACAACAAGTACTTGATGTTGGCAGTGGAGCTGGATTTCCAGGAATTGTTTTAGCCCTTTTTGATCGTTATAGAAAATATATTCTTCTTGAGCGTAGTAATAAAAAAGCTATTTTTTTAAAAATGATTAGTTTGGAACTTGGTTTAGAAAATGTGGAGGTTTTAGAGCGTAATGTTGAGGAGGAACCAAATAAATATGAATTTATTACAATCAGGGCTTTTGGAGATATAAAAAAATATGCAAATATTTTGGGATCGATTTTAAAATCTGGTGGTTTAATTATGGCTTATAAAGGGAAATTTGATAAGGTTGAATTTGAAATGAGTTATATTAAAAATTTATTTGACAAAATAGAAATAAAATCATCAGAAGTGATTTCTGATAAAGAGAGATATTTCCTTTTACTTTATGATTATAAATGTTAATTTTATTATCTAGGTTTTTAGTTTATATTTTATTTTTCTTAGCGAGGAAATTTAGTACTATAGGAGTGGTATGAAAAATAGTTTTCAAATAGATTCTGAAGTAGAGAATGCATTAAGTTTAATAAATAAATTTAGAAGGGAAGTTGCAAGTAGAATTCTTGGGCAACGAGAAATGATAGATGCTATTTTGATGGGAATCTTAACAGAAGGTCATGTTTTACTTGAAGGTGTGCCGGGACTTGCTAAAACATTGACTATTCAAACAGTTTCAGATGTTCTTGATCTTGAATTTAAAAGAGTACAATTTACCCCAGATCTTTTGCCTTCTGATCTTACGGGTAATATGATATATAAGAGTACGACAGGAACTTTTAAAGTTAGGAAGGGTCCAATATTTTCAAATATTGTTTTAGCAGATGAAATTAATAGAGCCCCTGCTAAAGTTCAATCTGCACTTCTTGAGGCAATGAGTGAACGTCAAGTAACCCTTGGTGATGAGACACATAAGTTACCTGATCCATTTTTTGTTCTTGCAACACAAAATCCAATTGAACAAGAAGGAACTTATAATTTGCCAGAAGCGCAACTTGACAGATTTTTGTTGAAAGTGAATGTGAAATATCCATCTATTCAAGATGAAATTAAGCTTCTTAAAATATTTTCAGTTGATGGTGGACTTGAAAATATTAAAGTTGCAAAAATAATGAATGCTTATTCTTTAGCAGATCTTAAAAGGATAATTGGTAAGGTTAAGGTAGATGATAAAATAATGCTTTATATTGTTACCTTAATAGCAGCTTCTCGTGAAAATGATAAAAAAACCTATCCATTTACTAAGTATATTGAATTTGGAGCATCTCCCAGAGCATCACTTAGTTTGCTAAAGTGTGCTCGTGTTAATGCTCTTTATGAGGGACGATTGTTTGTTCTTCCGGAAGATGTTAAGGCTGTAGCTTATAATGTATTAAGGCATAGAATTACTCCTTCGTATGAGGCAGAAGTTGAAGAAATGAATACTGATGATATTATTAAGATACTTCTCTCAGCGGTTGCTCTTCCTTAGGATTTAATTGGATATGCAATATAGTAGTGAATCAAGTGCTAGTACTAAAACTAAAATCAAAGCTTTAAAATTTTTCTCTAGAAAAATGCTCTTAGAGCTTAATTTTGGTGGATATCGTTCTATTTTTAAAGGTCTTGGTCTTGAATTTCATGAGTTTAGACCATATGAGGAAACAGATGATGCTAGATTGATTGATTGGAATGTTAGTTCGAAAACAGATAATATATTTTCAAAGGTTTTTAGAGAAGATAAGGGAATAAATTTACATTTGCTTGTTGATAATTCTCTTTCTATGAGTTTGGGAAGCATAACAAGTAAAAAAGAAATTCAGGATTTATTGGTTTCTATCTTTGCTCATATGGCATTTTTTAATAATGATAAGATAGGTATGACTTTTTTTTCTAGCAAAACGGATAAATTTATTTCATCTAGAAAGGGATATCCGCATTTAGGATTAATTTTAAATGAGACAATTAATAGGCAGTTAAAGAGGGGCAGTAATTTAACATATGTATTTAAAAATACAGCAGAGTATTATAAGAAAAGATCTTTAATTATTATCATTTCAGATTTTAAAGCCAGCGATTATTTTAAATCTTTAACAGTTCTCAGTAAACGTCATAATATTATTGCGATAAGACTTACAGATTTTTTTGATGAAAATCTTCCTCAATATGGACTTTTAACCTATGAAGATATTGAAACACGTGAGGATTTTTTAGTTTCAGGGTTTAGTAAGAAGATATTAAATAGTTATAAGAATTATTGGACATTAGATAAAATAAAATGGCGGAAAGAATGCATAAAAAGGAATATTAATTTTATAGAAATTGACACAAGAGATGATGTTTTTAAAAAATTAAAGGTGCTTTTGAAAAAGGAGAATAGTATTTGAAAAATATGATTTTCCTTTTAACTTTATTTCTTTTATTTCTTGCTTTTAATTTATTTTCGTATGAAATAAGAAATGAGATGTTTATTCCAACTCGTTATTATGTGGGAGATACTGTTGAGTTGAAATTTTCTTTAATTCTTGGTGATGATGAAAAATTTATTCCTATCGCGTTTGAAGAAATTAAAAATGAATTTGTTGAGGTTAGGTCGATATTATACAGACCTGAAAGTGGAGAGATAATAATATCTTTTGTTTCATTTTATATAGGAAGTAATACTCTTCCTCATATTTATGTTGGGGATATTATTAGAAGTGATAAAACTTTTAAGTTGATTCTTAATAATATTAAAATCAATACTAGTACATTAGTTGCAGATGATGATTCTCTTAAGATTCAAGATATAGAAGGAGTGCTTTTTCTTCCAGGTACCAGTACGTATTTTGTTGTTTTTATTTTGGCTTTTATATTGATTCCATATCTTTTTATTAAGTTTTTAAAACTTATAAAGCAATTATTAGTATTTCTAATAATAAAGCATAATTTAAGAAGGCCTTATAGAGTATTTCAAAAACAATTGAGTATTTTAGATAACTATATTGAAAGCGAAGAAAAACAGAATGTTTTTTATAATTTATTAAATTCGTCTTTAAGAGTTTATTTGTCTAAAAAAACAGGTTTTGATTTTAATGCGATTACTACTACTGAAATTTCTGAGATTTTACAAAGTCTTAATGTGCCCCATGAAATTCGTTCAACCTTTGTTAATATGCTTAGACTTTCTGATTTTAGCAAATTTAGTGGAATTAATTTATCGGGTGATAATTTATCGCTTGTTTTAAATGACTTGAAAAAAGCGGCTTTTAATTTTGAAGAATTTAATAGAGGTGATAATGTTAACATTTAATGAGCCTTTGTATTTATTTTTACTTGTAGTATTGCCATTAATAATTTATTTTAGCCATTTTTTTAGTCGTAGAGGTGGGAAAGTTAGATTTCCTATATCTATTTATGGAAATTTTGGTTCTATAAAATTAAGAGATTATGTACTGAATTTATTGTATTTTGTGACTTATACTTTTTTTTATCTAGCTATAATAGTTATGATCTTAACTTTAGCAGGTCCTTCTATATCAAAAAAGAAAATGACATATCTTAGTAGTGGAGCTGATATTGTTATTGTGTTAGATATATCTCCTAGTATGGGTGCTATTGAATTTTCGTCAAAAAATAGACTTGAATTTGCAAAAGAATTGATTGAATATTTTGTATATCAAAGAGAAAATGACAATATTGGCTTAGTAGCTTTTGCAAAGGAGGCATCATTAATAGTGCCACTTACAATTGATAGAGATTTTTTTTCTAAGAAGTTAGATGATATTTATATTATGGATCTTGGCAATGGATCTGCTTTGGGACTTGGTATTTCTATTGCTCTTTCTCATTTAAAGCATTCTGAAGCACCTAAAAAATCAGTCATTGTTTTAACAGATGGTGTGGTTAATTCAGATGAAGTTTATAAAGATCAAGTAATAAATCTTGCTCAAGGATTAAATGTGAAAATTTATTCTGTTGGAATTGGTAGTGATGAGGAACTTAATGTTGGTTTTGAGTTAAGGTCTGGTAAATTTTATCAGGGAGTTTTGAAAGAAGTATACGATCCTAGCATGCTTTTTGAAATTTCAAATAAAACAGGAGGACTTTTTTATTCTGTTGGTGATGATTTTTCATTTAAACTTGCAATTCAAGATTTTTCGAAAAAAGAAAATGTAGAGAGAAAAGTTAAAATATCAGTTGATAATAATGATGTTTATAATGAATTTTTGTTGGTAATATTTTTTTTATTAATTCTTTATTTTGTTTTTTCAAAGATTATTTTAAAAGAGGTGTTATGAGTATAGGCAATTATTATGCTTTTTACTTGTTTATAGTTTTATTTATAGTTTTGTTTGTGTATGCTTATAATTTTAGAAAAGCACTTCCGTTTTTTAAAGCCTTAAGTCTTATGCATGTTAATAGTGCTTATGTTAAAAATTATTACATAAAGAAAATACTTATGATTTTCTTTTTTGTGTTGAGTTTTGCTTTTTTAATTTTATCAATTTTGGATGTTTCTTGGGGACAAAAGGCCACTGAGGATGAAAGAGTAAATTTAAGAATATCTTTTGTTGTTGATATTTCGCGTAGTATGTTAACTTTTGATGAGGGAAAATCTATTAATAGACTTGAGAGTGCTAAAAATTTAATTAGTTTAATTTTGAATAGTTTTGAGAATGCTGAGTATTCACTTACTATTTTTAAGGGTAAATCTTTATTAGTTTTGCCTTTTTCTAAAGATAAGGCCAGTTTATATAAGATGTTAAATTATATTGAACCTAGCTTAATAAGTTCTCCTGGTAGTTTTTTAGGTGATGGGGTTTTGAGTGCTATACAAGGAATCAAAGATAGTTCTTATTATAATTTTTTGATAGTTTTAACAGATGGTGATGAATGGGGTGAGAATAATTATTATACTTTTTCTAAATTAATTGATATACGTAATATTATAAGCTTTGTAGTTGGAATTGGAAGCAATAAACCATTGCCTTTGATTGATAATCATGTGAATGTGAGAGTTCAGAATGATAGTTTGATGACTTTCATGCTTAATGAGGATAACTTGTATCTCTTAACATCTTCTATTAAGGGTTCTTATTATAATTTATATCTTAAAGGTACTAATTATGTCATTAATGAGATAAGGAATGATATAATAAAAAAAAGTTCAAGTAATATTTTATTAATTGGCATTTTAAGATACAAGCTTTTTTTATCTGTTTCTTTTTTATTTATGATGTTGTATATATTTGTTAAGGTTATTAAATGGGACGATACTTTTTAATTTATTTATTAATAAGTTTTATATGTGCATTTTTTTTATCTTGTTCAAATATTAAAGCTATGTCTCTTATGGCCATTGGTAATTATAGGTATATTAGAGGTGATTATCAGAGTGCAATTTCTACCTATTATAATCTTGTAGATGATAATAAGAGTGCTGCGTGGGGTTATTATAATCTTGGAATTGTATATTATTCTTTGGGAGAATATGAGAGCTCTCTTCGGATGTTTTCGTATGCAAAAAGAGACGGTGATTTTTTTTTGCATTTTAATATAAGTTATAATGAGGGGATAATATATTACAATCAGGGACTTTATAGAAAAGCAGAAGTGGCGTTTAAAGAAGCTTTAAAGATTGATCCTGCAAGTTATAATGCTAAATATAATCTTGAACTTGCAATAATTAAAAAAAGGACTATATCAGGAAATTTAGATAATTTAAGTGTTAGTAAGAATCAAAATTTTATTGAAAATAATGAGAATTTTTTGAGGTATATTGAAAATCTTGAGAGGGTTTTATGGGTAATGAGGGCAGACGAACAAATTGTGTCTTTGCAAGAAGATTGGTAATATTTTTAATTTTATTTCTAGTATATTTAAAAATTTATTCTTTATCTGGTACTGATTATTTAATATCTGCCAAGATTGTTAAAGGTTCTAAGGTTATTCATATTGTTAAATTGAATTTGCCTCAGGATATTGATGAAAAATTATTGAAATTTGACATCAATAAAGATATAAATGAGAATGCTAAAATTGCCTTAATATCTAAAGTTATTGATGGAAATAATTTTATTATAGAGATAAAAATTGAATATGTTTTTGATAAACTGGGATTTATCAAAATTCCTTCATTGAGAGTTATTTATAATGATGATGTTTATTTGACCTCAGAGTTTGAAGTGGTCATTTTAAGAGAAGATGAATTTCGTTCTTTGGGATTGCCAGTTGGTTTATATTGGGATTTTAATAAAAAAGAAATTTATGAATATCAGAGTGTTGGGTTTGTTTTGCGTTCTAATTGGCTTTTAAGTAATAATATTAAGTCTGTTGCTAGTTTTTTTAATGCTGTTAAAGATGCAATGATTGATAGAACTCCCATATTTGAAAATATTAATTATAGGACTTTTAATAGTAAAGAAATTTTGGATGTTCCTCTTTATAATTTTATTTTAACTCCTCTTAGGGGATCAAAAATTGTTGTTATTCCCAGTGTTTCTTTTAATATAGGTGAGGATATTATTCGCATGAGTCCTGAAATTTTTTTAAAAATTAAATCAATACCAGAAGAGGTAAAATCTTTAGCCGTTGGATCTTTTAAAATTGACTATGATTTTCCCAATTCCACGTCTATTACTCAAGATGCCTTTACTATTTTAATAAAAATTACAGGACAAGGAAATCTGCCTCATATCCGTTTTCCAGAAATTGAAACCTATAATTCTAGAATTATTTATAATAAAAAGAATTATAATTTTGAACCTTCAAAAGATGGTTATCGAGGTAGCATATCTAATGTATATACTATTAAGCCAGATAATAAGGGTAATTTATTTGTAAACATTGGTGATTTTGTATATTTAGATCCTGATGATGATAAGGTTTATAGACTTAATGGTAAACGACTAAAGTATGAATATTATGGAGAGTTTAAAAATAATAACTCTAATCAAGAATTATTATCAGATTTTAATTTACTCTCATATTATGATATTTTAAAACACAAAAATAAGACTTTTTTGTTTTTCGTTCCCATTTATTATTTGATTTTAATACCAGGGATTTTATTTTCTTTAGCTATGTTTATTAAACATAAAAAATTTTTTATTGCTTCTGGTTGTGGTTTGATTGTTTTAATATTAACCCTTGCTGTTAGTCTTAATGCTATAAATGATGGTTCTCTATCGGAAGATAATATCAATGATTTGATAAATGATTATAAATCAAGTAATTATAGTGATGCTCTTAATAAAATTGATAATATTATTAAAAGAAATTCGAATTATTCAGGACTTTGGTTAAATAGAGCACTTATTTTAAGTAAGATGGATAGATCTTTTGATGCAATTTATTCGGCTTATAAGGCATTTTTTACTTCTCCAAATAATGATATCTTTTATAAGATTATTGATTTTATTGAAACTAAAAATGGGATTAATGAAAATATTAGAAATAATAGTTTTGTTTTTTCTAATATATTTTTTATTATTAGCTTAATTTTAATAACTATTTTAATAATAGTTGTTTCTTATAGATTTTATGCAAAAAATTTAAAAAGAATTATTTTATTTTTACTTTTATCTATGACATGTTTTACATTATTTCAAACATATTATTTTTATCTTGAGCAACAATCTGAGATTGGAATTATTAGAGGTGATTTAGTCTCCCTTTATAAAGTCCCTGATAATTTTTCAAGAAGTTGGAAATTTTTAAAAGGAAATATAAGTGTTTATGTTCTTGATAAAAAAGATGACTTTGTTTTAATTCAGACAAGTCATGGACTTAAGGGATGGATTCATAAAAATTTTATTGTGTCTGTTAAAGATGATTTAATATGAAATGAGATGAATTTTTGAATTTCAGTTTTTATTACATAAAAATTATTTTTCTCTGTATACTATTCTTCCTTTTGTAAGATCATAAGGTGATAGTTCAACTTTGACTTTATCTCCAGGAACTATTTTAATAAAATGTTTTCTCATTTTTCCAGATAGGTGAGCTAGAACTAAATGTCCATTTTTAAGTTCTACTCTAAACATTGTGTTGGGAAGAGATTCTTTAACAATCCCTTCAGTTTCAATAGCTTCTTCTTTTGTATTCAAAATGTCTCCTTATTATTTGTGTAACAGAATCAATTGTACACAATTAGTAATATCATTGCAATTATTTTCTTATTAAAAATTAATGCACTAGTTTACATTATAGGGGATTGTTTATATAATTACACGGAGTTTTTTAAAAATTGTAATTTATTATAGGGAGGTAATATCATGCAGAAAAGCAATTTTGAGCATGAATTTGTTGAAAAAATGCGGACTCTTCTTGTAGAATTAAAAAAAGAAATATTAAATTCTATAAGATCTGTTGAAGATAGTAAAAGAGAAATTATTAACAATGATATGCATCTGAAAGATATAGTTGATATTGCATTTGATAATATGGATGGTAATAATCTTGAGGCTTTAAGTTCAGTTGAAAAAAAGAAACTTAATTTAATAAATCAAGCTCTTTATCGGATTTCTCATAATATTTATGGGCATTGTTTAGCTTGTGATAAAGATATTGCACAAGAAAGGTTAGAGGCTATTCCTTATGCATTTTTATGTATAAGTTGTCAAACTAAAAAGGAAAAAAAGAGCAGAAGGTCGATTTAGTATTTAATTGTTTAGAATTGTAATTTCTACTCTTCGATTTTTTGATGCTAAAGGAGATGAGCTTACATACTTAGGTTTTTTAGCACCCCATCCTTTAAAAAATATTTGGTTTTTGTTCTTTACTTTCATTTTTAATAAATAGTTTCCAATTGTATGAGCTCTTTTTTCAGACAATTCGTGCATTTCTTGTTCTGTGCCGAACTTTGCTGTGTGTCCCTCGATTAGAATGTTATTGTCTTTAAATTTTTCTAGTAAATTGGCTATGTGCTTTAATTTATTATGTTCTTTTTTAATGATTTGAAATGAATCAGGATAGAATTCAATGTCTAAGCTTAATTTAATGCCATTTTTATTTTTTTCTATTTCTATAGAATCTATTTGTTCTCTTTTAATATATTCCTTAATTTCATTCTCTATTGTGTTATCATTTGGTAATTCAATGGAGATTATTTTTCCAGATGAGGTTCCAATCATTTTGATATTATTATTTCCGTTTTTCATTTGAAATTCATATGTGTCATGATATTTATATATATTGCCCAATGCTGAATCAAAGTATATTTTTTGGTTAACTTTTTGAGAGAATAATATGTTTTTTACATTATATTTAGATTCATAATTTGAATAAATTATATCGTAATATTTTCCATCTATTTTTTCTTTGCCTTTATATGTATAGTTTACATCAAATCTTGTAATAAAATCTTTTATTCCTTTTACAATCTCAGATGCTTGTATGTATTCTTCTGCTGGATATGTCCATGTTTCATTTACTCTTATAGGTGTTTTTGGAAATTGTGGAATACCTCTAACAGAAGGTCTTTTTTGATTATGATTAATTTTGTATTCACCCTGTTTATTTATGCTAAAATTTCCTTCAAGTTCTTCTTTGAGTAAGTAAACATCGCTCTCATCATTTCTTTTTAGTATTCTAAAATAAGATTTTATATTTGCAAAATTGTTTTTTACATCTTTTATTTCGCTTGATACTTGAATGTTTGTTTTTGTTTCGGAGTTAAATATACCATTTAGGTAAATTTTTTGCTGATCTGTGGTTTCTATTCTAAATTTAGTGCCTTTGGTGTATTTAAACTCTAATATTTCAGATGAAAATGTTATGGTTTTTATTAAAAATAGTAATATTATGGTCTTAATATTCATTTAACGAATTATATCATAGTTTAGATTATGTTTTTTAAATCTTTCATTAAATCTTTTTAATAATGCTTTGCGTGTTTTATGTTTTAGTTATAATGATAATATGCATATAGTTGTTTTAACTTTTTAATTAAATGATCTATTGTTTTGAGGTATAAGAAATGAAAAGAAAAAGTGGAATTTTGCTAAGTATTAGTTCTTTACCATCTAAGTATGGTATTGGTGATTTGGGAAAGGGAGCATATGAGTTTGTAGATTTTCTTGCTAGTTCGTCGCAAAGTTATTGGCAAATATTACCATATTCACTTCCTAATTGTTCAGGAGTTCCTTATTTAAGTTGTTCTGCGTTTGCTGGTAATATAAGTTATATTGATTTAAATGCTATTGATAGATTTATTGATGTGGATTTAGGTACTTTTGGATGTTTGGAAGATAGATATATTGATTATGATAAATTAAAAACCAAAAATATGATTTTAAGAGATGCTGCTTTGAATTTTTTGCATAGGGCGACAATTGATGAGATGTATGCATTTGAAAAATTTAAAAAATCTGCTTCTTATTGGCTTTTAGATTTTTCAAGTTTTGTTGCTTTTAGGGAATATTATTGCAAATTCCAAGAGTCACAGACTTTTAATCTTTTATTTAGTAAAGAAATATTAAAAAGAGATATGAAAGCTTTAATGCAACTTAGAGAAACTCTTAATGTTGAGATCAATATTCAACAAGTATTGCAATATTTCTTTTTTTCACAATTTAAATCCTTAAAAAGGTATGCAAGTAATGTTGGGATTAAAATAATAAGTGATATGCCTATTTTTATGTTTTATGATTCTGCTGATGTTTGGGCACATCAAAAATATTTTAAATTAAAATTTGATGCAAGTAAAGACAAAGTAACAGGTATGCCTTCTGGTAATTTGTCTTATAAAAAATATCTTTGGGGTAATGCAGCTTATAATTGGAAAGCTTTGAGGAAAGATGATTATGTGTGGTGGATTAATCGTATTGATTTTATGCATAAATATGTAGATATTATTAAATTTGATTATTTTAGAGGCTTTGTATCTACTTGGGAAATTTCTGAGCGGGAATTTTTGATTTATAGTAGTAATGGTCAGTGGGTCAAGTGTCCAGGTAAAGATTTTTTTAGAAATGTTTTAAGTAAAATTAATGATTTAGAAATTTGGGTTGAAGACCTTTTAGAAGATCGTAGTGATGCTTTTAGATTAAGAGATTATTTTAATTTTCCAGAAACTAGAATTATGCAGTTTGCATTTGATTTTGATTCAAAAAATTTGTGTCTTCCACATAACTATATAAAGAATTGTGTTGTCTATACAAGTACTAATGAGAGTAATACTATCCGTCAGTTTATTAATTCTGTCGATGATGAGCATAGAGAGTATATTTTTGATTATTTTAATACTAATGAAAATTTTGTTGTTTGGGATATGATACGAGGTGCTATGTCTAGTGTTGCAGATAATGTAATAATTTCAATGAAAGATTATCTTGATCATGTGGTTGCGCATAAAAATGTGTCTGGATCAATGCTTAATGATTTTAGGATCTTGAGTTCTGATTTAAATGCTGATTTAAGTAAAAAAATAAGTAATATTACAAAACTTTATGGAAGAATGTAAGTAGTAATTTTAATTATTTGTTAAAATAATATTTGTTTTTAAATCTATTTTAAAAAAGGTTGGATGTTGTTTGTATGAGGCTTAATACATGCTTAATGTTTTTCTATATAATTTGTTTGTTATTTTCTTATTTTTTTTTATGTTTTCATTTACATTCATTAAATGAGAATAGGTATTTTAAAAATAGTGATTTCTTTTTTGTTCATAAGGGTGCTTTATATAAAAAGCGCAATAATGGGATATTTAAAATTGAGACTAAGGGAATAGAGACTAGATGGATATATCCATTTAAGAATCCTGTACCTAAAAGGATAACTTCTATTTATGAAGATTTTTATTCTTCAAATTCTCTTTTAACAACAAGTGATGCTGTTTATGTTTCTCATAATTATTTTAAAAATTTTATAAAATTAGTTGATACTGAAAAATTTAATAGAAATTCTTATATTACAGCAAGTGCATTGTCTCGAGGAGAGTATAAACGTATTGCTGTTGGTACTTCTAACAGCGGACTTTATATCAGTATTAATAATAATTTAGATTTTAAAAGCTTAAATTCTCTAATTTCTAAGACATATTTGGGCGCTGGTTATTATGATATTATTAGTTCGATAGAATTTTCAAAAAATAGTGAGAGTGAATTGTATTGTTCTTATGGAATTTATGGAGATATTGTTTTAATTAATATAGTTTCAGGGGTTATTAAAAAATTAGATTTTCCATTTAAAAAACAGATAGTTCGTATTATTGATTTATCTGATGACAATATAGAAAAACTCTTGGTTGGAACTTATGATAATCATTTTTATTTATATGTTAATGGAAAGTGGATTTTTGATAGTCAATTTTCTATTTATGAAAGTAATTATCTTCAAAAATCAAAGAGAATCAATCTTGCGTCTAATAGGGGTGCAATTTATTTGACAGCTTATACTCTTCGAAATAAAACAGCTGTTGATGAGAGATTTGAGTTTATTAAGAAATTAGGTATGAATGCTGTTATTATTGATTTTAAAAATGATAGTGGTATCTTAACTTATGCAAGTCAGCTAGAATTGCCGAATAAAATGAATGCGGTTAAAAAATTAATAGATGTTCCTTATATTTTAAAAAAGGCAAAAGAATTGGGAATATATGTTATTGCTCGTGTTGTTGTCTTTAAAGATTCAAAATTTTATTTACATAATAATTGTGAGTATGCTCTTTGGAATAAAAAAACCAATCGTCCTTGGGGAAATGTTGTAAGAGTCATGAATGGTAATTCTTTTAAATTGATACAAAAAGAACATTGGGTAGATCTTTTTTCAAAAAATACTTGGGATTATAATTTAGATATTGCACAAGAAATTCAGTTGCTTGGAGTTGATGAGATTCAATTTGATTATATTAGATTCCCAACAGATGGACCTGTATCTCTTATAGCTTCAAGATTTAACAAATATGAAATGAGGGCAATTGATGCTCTTGAATCTTTTTTAATTTTGGCTAGGGAAAAAATTTCTATTCCTATTTCTATTGATATTTACGGCAATAATGGATGGTTTGTTACTAATAGTATTGGTCAAAACATTTCTATGATATCAGATTATGTTGATGTTATCTCTCCCATGTTTTATCCTTCACATTATACTAATGATTTTTTGAAGAATGATTTATATTATACTACCAGGGCTTATAAAATTTATAAAGAGGGGAGTAATAGGGCGTTTGTGTTTTCTTTGGGTAAAGTTATAATTAGACCTTACGTTCAGGCTTTTTTGCTTGGTTCAGAACGTATTGTGAGTGAAGAGGTTTATTTGCAATATTTTTTTCATCAATTACAAGGTGTCAAAGAGTCTTTGGGTAATGGTTTTAGTTTATGGAATGCATCTAATATTTATTATATGGTTAAGAGTAATTTAAACAAATTTTTGGGTTTCTCTTAATATAATTTGTGCTAGGAGATTTATGTGACGTATATTTATTTTGTTTGTTTAATGTTAGGTATATTTTTGTTATATCTTGGTGGTAATTATCTCTTAAAGAGTGCTGTTAATATTGCTACTTATTTTAAAGTTCCCAATCTTTTAATAGGTGTTATAATAGTCTCTCTATCAACAAGTGCCCCAGAGCTTTTTACAAGTTTGATAGCATCGTTTAAGCAAAAAAATGAGATTATTGTTTCTAATGTCATTGGTAGTAATATTATCAATATATTGCTAGCACTTTCTTTAACAGGTTGTTTTTTGAAAATCAAAACAGATTTTAAAAGACTTAAGTTTTCTTTTATGATGTTATTTTTATTGATGTTTCTTTTATTGTTGCTTTCTTTTGATTTTAGTTCTCTTTCTTTTTTTAAAGTACCTTATCATAGGACCAGTTCGTTGATAATTTTATTTGTATTTATATCTTATTTATTTTTATTTTATAGAGAAGAAAAAAAGTATAATGTTATTGCACAGGATTTAAATAATCTTAATTGTGATTATGGATTTAAGTTTTTATTTTTAAATATTATGTTTTTATTTTTAAGTGTGTATTTTTTATATTTAGGTTCGAAGTTATTGATAGATAATTCAATATATATTGCGCATAATATTTTTCATGTTAGTGAGAAAGTTATTGGAATTATTTTTGTTGCTTTTGGAACCAGTATACCAGAGCTTGTTGTTTCACTTTTTGCAATAATTAAAAAAGAATCAGATATTGCTCTTGGTAATATTATTGGCAGTAACATATTTAATATTGGATTTATTTTATCTAGTAGTAGTTTTATAAGTCCAGTACTGATGAGTGATATTTATTTTGTTGATTTTGGTATTATGTTTGCTATATCTTTGATTTTGTTATTTGTAGTTAAAGTCAGAGGGGTTTTTGATAGGGCTCCTTCTATTGTTTTTTTATTTTTGTATATTTTATATAATGTGTATTTATTTGGTGTTTATTAATTTTATTAAATTTATCAATGTGTTATTATGAATTATGTTTTATTGTTTTTTATATGAGGAGATTAGAAATATAAGATGAAAAAGTTGCCCGAAATTTTTTATCTGAATGATAAAGAAGTGGATATTTTAATTTCCCAAATAGGAATTTCTTCAGATACGCAAAAAATGATTTTACGAGTTATTTTGGAATGTAAAAACAATGTTATAGCTTATTCTAAGTTTGTTGAAGATTATTCTGTTAAAATACGCTCTCTTAAGGGAGAATTGGATTTTTTATTTCGTAAACTTTATGAAGTTAAGAGAGGAATCATTGTTAATCAGGTTACATCTAATGGGGAATTGTTACCTGCTAAAATAATAATAACAGATGAGAATAGTAGTGATTTTTATTATTATGCTATTGAAGATTTGTTTTTAAAGCATTATGTGGGAATAGAATTTTTTAGTAATTTGCTTACGATTAAAAATATAGATAAAAATTTGTTAGCTTTTGAGAGAGAATTTGTTGTTCTTAGAAATGAAGATATTAATTTTAAATATTTTCAAGAAAATGCTTCATTAAATAAGATATTGATACTAGATTCTTTGATCATTCCTTCAAGACAAGCATTGTATTTTGTTGAATTTATGAAAAAAATTTTATTTAGAACAGCTTCTAACAGAGTAGTTAAAGATGTTTTTATTAGAGCTAGAAATTTGAAGATTAGTGAGTATGATCGAATTTTAGATGAGGGTGTTAATGGTGTTGGAGTTGCTTATAATCTTCTTTTGGGTATTTTAGAAAATAAAGAGGAGATTTTAAATAAGAAAGGCGTTAATATTTCTAAACATTATTTTACCTTTTTAGAGGTATTAAGTATTTATATTGCTAATGAAAAAAAATTAGAAGAACTTAAAAATTTAGAAAATATTAAAATTGATGAAACTTTAAAATCGATTGAAAAAGCAATAGAGTTTAAAGCCGGATTTATTAATATAGAGGAATTTAAAAGTATTCTTCAAGAGCATGCTGATGAATTATCTGATGCTGAACGTTTTTTTAATATAGCTAATGGATACTTTTTTGAATCCAATATTAAGGGTTCTTTGCCTAGAATATTTAATATTAAACGTGATATGTATTTATATAAGTCATGTGCTTATTCTATCTTTTTAAAAGAATTTGATCAAATTGTAATTGATGTTAAAGATAAATTGAGAAATGAATTTACAAAGATGCTTAATAATGGTAAAAATTCTTCTGTTATTTTTACAGAAGAGGGTCTTGAGAAGATGTTATCTGAATTTATTGCTAATTATGATTTAAATGATTATTGCTTAAAAAATAAAGTTGCATTTCTTGATTTTATTGTATCTCATTATAGGCGAGTTGCTAAAACTCAAAATATACAGACTCAAATTAAGGATATAATAAAAAATGAAGCCGCTAAATATTTTAAGAATAGTAATACATTCTTGCCACTTTATAAAATTTATAAAATTGATTTGTCTAGTATTTTAGATTTTGCTTATAAAGATTTATCCTTGTTAAGGAGAATTGTGTTATTTTTGACTGGAAAATATCAAAGCTATAAAGAAGCTTTATCTAGATTAAATTCTAAGGTGATACTTAATAATCATGTTGGAGGACTTTTTGATCCAAATGAAAGAGTAAAAAGACAGCTAGATAAGAGGCGCAAACAAAGAGAGGAGATAAAAGAACAGATTAGAAATTCCTATTCCAAAAAAGGTAAAGGAACCTCTAATAAAGGACAGACAGTAAGTAGAGTTTATAGTAAAAGTGAACAGGACGAAGCTTGGTTAAAATTTGAAGATAAATTGAATAAAAAATGATTATTTAAAATAAATCTTTAGGTCTTCTTGCTGTATTTTTTGAAGTTTGGCATTCTGCATAGTGCTTTATTTTACCATTTTCAAATTTAGATTTCATTATAATTTTTCCGCCCCATCTACTTAATAATTCTTTAGAACCACTTCTTTGTGCATTTTTGGAAATTTTTGCCATATTAACACCTCATTGTATTAGTTTATTGTATAATAAATCTATCAAAATAAGGTTAATTTATCAAGGAATGGTTATGTTTTTGATAATGTTTTTTGTAGTTTATACTCTTTTTTCAGAAGAAATTTATTATAAATTTGTTGATTATGATGTTGATTATAAAATAATTGGAAAATATGAAATTAATAAGGAAGATGCTGAAGAGGAGTATGGGTATAGATTTACTTATAATGATGGCAAACTTGTAGTTATTGATTATATTGGAAAGCTTAGTATTTTAATGCCTTCTTTTTTTGGTACAAATCAGGTAAAAATAGAACATTTTAAAGATATAGAGAGAAGATTGTTTTTAAATAGAGGCTTTGCTGCTAAAAATTTGAAAGATGTTTATGTTGAACAAATAGAATATTTATCAAATGGTAGACCCAAGAGTATTTTTAATTATAATAAGTCTGATGAAATTATAAGAGATAAGTATGGAGTTGCTTATTATCATTTTGTTTATAATGATGATGGTAGTTTTTATGTTTATAGGTTTAGTGAGGTTGGTTTTCAAATTAAGGATTTAAATGATGTTTATTATACTAAAATTATTTATGAGAATTCTAATCGTACAAAAACAGTTTTATATTATGATGGTAATAATTATAATATAAAGGCTAAGAATGGGATTTATGGTTTTAAATTGACTTATGATAGTGAACATAATATTGTTAAAGAAGAATACTTAGATGAAGGGTTTTCTCTATCTTCAAATCCTTTTTCTGTTGCAGTAAAGACATATCGTTATGATTCAAGTGGTAATCTTATTGAAGTTGTAAATTATGATGTTAAGAATAATTTAACCCCTGATGAGAATAATGTGGCAATATATAGGTATGATTATAATTTAAAAGAAAAAGATTATTGTTGTAGAGAATATAATTATGATGCTAATAATAATTTGACCGTTAGTCAAAATGGTTATGCCATGAGGAAAATCATTTTTTATATACAAAATAATGAAAAGAGAATAATAAATTATAGTAATAAGATAAATAAGAATTATGATAGTGCTGTTCCTGTTAGTTATGAGGAAAAATATGAGATAATGGATAATTTTAAAGGTATTGCGGTTTATAGTTATAAATATGATAATAAATTTTATTTAATAGAGAGACTTTTTTTTGATAAAAATTTCAATTTAGTTAGTGATTCTAATGGTGTTATGATTTATAAATATGCTTATAATGAAGATGGACTTCTTGAATCTCAAGAACATTATGGAGATTTTGATAATCCTATAAGTGATATTGTGGGTGTTTTTAGATACAAGTTTTTGTATGATATTAATGGCAATGTCATATTGAAGAGTAATTATTCTAAAAATGGGACTTTAGTTGCAGATGAAAATGCTGTTTTTGAATATGCTTATGAGTATGATAAACAAAATCGGCTAATTAGTCAGAAAAATTTTGGTAATTTAGGTCAATTGCAAGATGATATTTATGGTGTTAGCATGTATAAGTATGAATATAATAAATTTGGTAAAATTTCGAAAAAAACAAATCATGGTCCAGATTTAAGATTGAGAGATAATATTGGGGGTATTTCAATTTATAAATGGATATATAATAGTAAAGGTGATTTAATTGATTTTCAAAAATTTGATTCTTTAGGTAATTTAATATAAGTATTTTTTTTTCTCATTTTTTCCAATAGAACAAAGTAGTTCATATGTACTTCTGCCAGATTCTTTACTAAGTATATCTAAGCTTAATCTTTCAGAAACTATTTCTACTTCGTCTCCTATATTGATTTTTAGATCTTTAGGTATTTCTATGATAGAAATGTTCATACATATTTTCCCTCTAATAAAACATTTTTTATCTTTTATTATGCAATAAAAATTTTTAGATGTATTTTGTGGGATTCCATCAAAGTATCCAACTGGTATCAGTCCAATTTGCATATCTTCTTTTGCTTTAAAGAGACCAGAATACGATATTTGGTCTCCTTTTTTGATATTTTTAATAAATATTATTTTTGAGTATAAATTTAGTACAGGCTTTAGTTTTAAGTTATTGTTTTGGTTGTTTGGATTTGGATGATATCCATATAAAATAAGGCCTGGCCTTATCATATTAAATTTTTCACTTATTTTATAGCTTGTTATGTGTCCTGAGTTGGAAATGTGAATAAATTTTGGATTTATATTTTTATTTTTAAGTTCATTTATGAGATAATCAAATTTTTTGCTTTGTGTTTGCGTAATTTTTGTGTTTTCTGTTGTTGGTAAATGTGTGCAAATTCCTTCAAATTCGACCAATTTTGAATCTTGGATTTTAGTTGCTAGATTTAAAGCATTTTCTGTTTTGATTCCATATCTGTTCATTCCTACATCCACTTTTAAATGAACTTTGATTTTCTTATTTTGCCTTTTACATTCTTTTTCTATTAATGATAAGTATTGAGAGTCAGCAACAAAAGGTGTAATTTCAAAATTTACCAGATTTTTTATTGCATTTTTATTTATATTATTGATATAGAGTAGTATGTTTGAATTTTTATCGATTTTCCGAAGTTTTATAGCGTCATATATTGAAAAAAGACCAAAATAATTTATATCTTTTTCTTTGAAAAATTTAAATGTTTGAATAAGTCCATGTCCGTAAGCATCTGCTTTTAGTGTTGCTACTAATTCTTTTTTGTGAACATGGCTTTTAATTGTAATTAAATTATGTTCTAAATTTTTAAAATTTATTATTATTTCTTTATATTTTGTCATTTTGTACATTATATTAAATATCTACAAAATTTACATTTATACTTTGGAATTTATTTAAATTGTTTGATTGATGTAAAGCATTGTATATTACCTTTGTTAGGTTTAAAGAAAAGGAATCCTTGGTGCAAAAAAATGAATTATTCCGATAATTAATGCTAGTATTCCTATCAATTTTTTATTGCTTTCAACTAATGATTGGAATTTTCCATATTCTTTGTTGTTTTGAAGAGTTATAGGCATCTTCTGATTTAAAAATAAGATGAAACCAATAAGAAATAAACTGATGGCAGGAAATAAATTTCCAATTATTGGTAAATCATAGGGGATAATTATTTCCAATATACTTACTGCTATAAAAATTGTACCAAAAATACTTCTTGTAGCTTTATTATTGTTAATTGCATTGACAAATTCGTCAAAGATAATTAAACACTTAAGCTTGTCTCTTAAAGTTGGAAATGCTAGTACTATTCCTCCTAAAATATTAAGTAAAACAGATATAAAATATATTTGTAACATCTCTTATCCTCCAAGATCTAATCTTTTATTAAAATATGCCTTGTAGCCCTTTTGAGTTATTAGCATTATATTTAACAAACTTTCATTCTTATATGCAACATTAGTATATAACGTATAGTTAATCTTGTCTATGTAAATCATATTATTTTCAATAAGTTTATTATCTAAGTATAATTCTATATTGGCTTTACCAAAATATTTGATGTCATTATTTTGTATATTAATTTTAAGATATAAATTTTTATTTTTTATTTTATGTTCTATTGTAATTTTAAGATTATGTTTATTTTCTATTTTTTGTAATTTGGGAATTATTATGACCTTAGTAGTAATTAATATGATTACAGAAATTATTCCAAGCATTAGTTTTTTTTTAAGGAGTTTTTTATTTTTTTCTTCTGTTTTGTATTCACAATTGTTATTTTTCATATATTTTGATAATAAATTGATAATAAATTATTTTATAATTTAAGTAATGTATTTAAATTCCACCAATAGACACTAACCCCGCTTTTCTCTGCATAAAGTATACTAAGTATTCCGTCTTTTGATAGACTTTCAGCAAGAAATTTAAGATTAGGTGGTTCAATTAGTATCATTTGTTCTTTTATTTTTCCTCTATTGTCTAATTTCCATATTAAAATATTAGACAGATTTTTCATATTAGTAGATGCTATTATTTTATTTTTTTGAATTCCAATGATATTGATAAAACTTTCTTGTTGATCATCTAATAAATTTTGCGGTAGCGTAATTTTGTTTTTTATTTCAAATTCTTTATTTTTATTTAAGCTCATTGTATAAAAGTGTTGATTTTTGATTCTGACCCCTAAATCATTAATGTTTTCATTTGTTCTAATGTTTTCATAGTATGTTGTCTTTGCATAAATAATTTTCTTATTGACTTCAAAAAATATTTTGTCTATTGATATATTATATTTTTTTTTCTCTTCTTCTGGTATTTGTAATATGTTTGTATTTATATATATCTTATAAAGAGGTGAGAGATCTTGATCGTAAGAATATATTATGTAACCTTCGTGATATATGGTTATTATTGCTATGTTATTTCCATCATCGATATTAATATCACAAACTTCTGGAAATGGCGTTCCATTATGTCCTTCTTGTCCCAGTATTGCTACAGATGAATCTTTATTTAAAATAAAGATTTGTGTAGAATATGCTATGTTTTCTTTTTCATCGAATTTAGATTTTGTATTGTCTATTTTATCTGATACTATAATAAAGTCTTTTGATGGATAGATAGCCTGAATATTTTCAAAGTTTACTTTTTTTATTTTCAGGTTGTCATTTGTTTTAAATATACCATTTTGGTAAGTTTGAATTAATTTTCCATAAGATGTAAAAATCATGAGCTTGTTTGCTTTTGTCTCTACAATATATACAAGACCGTTGTATGTTTTAATATCAAAGCTTGAATTTGTAAATTTGTTTGTAAGTGGTGTTATTTCTCCAGGTAATGTTCCAAATGGTATTTTAAATTGTTGTTCTCCAAGTTCGTTTAAAGTTTTAATGTTACATGATATAATTATAAAAAATATATTTAAATGAATTTTATAAAACTTTTTCATGTTTTAGATGTTATTATTTTAAATGGTTAAAAGTCAATTATTTTAGGAGTATTGATACCTAATATGTTAAGAGCGATATTTGAGGCGACTATTGGCTCAAAGAGCAAAAGGGATTTAAAAAGTTATCTTCCTGTTTTAAGAAATATTAATAAACTTGAATCTTGGACACTATCTTTGTTGGATGAGGATTTTTCAAGGGAAACAGAAAAATTCAAAAATGAACTTCAGAGTGGTAAGACTTTAGAAGATATTTTAGAGAGAGCATTTGCGCTCTCTAGGGAGGCTGCAAGAAGGCGACTTAAAGAGAGACCTTATGATGTTCAACTGATTGCTGGTCTTGCGCTTCATCAAGGTAAAATAATAGAAATGAAGACAGGAGAAGGTAAAACTTTGTCTTCTGTTCAGGCTGCTTATCTTAATAGTTTAACGGGTGATGGTGTTATTATTGTTACGGTTAATGATTATCTTGCAGAACGTGATTCAAATTGGATGAAACCTGTTTTTGATCTGTTGGGAGTGAGTGTTGGTGTTGTACTCTCTAATATGGATTCTTCTAGACGAAAGATAGAATATGGTAAAGATATTACCTATGTTACGAATAATGAGCTTGGATTTGATTATTTAAGAGATAATATGTGTTTTGATTTATCTCAGAAATCTTTGAAGAATTTTAATTATTGCATTATTGATGAAATTGATTCTATTTTAATAGATGAGGCTAGAACACCTTTAATTATTTCAGGTTCAACTGAAGGTGACACTAGTGCTTATCTTACTGTTAATTCTCTTGTTCCTCTTTTAAAAGAATGTTCTAAAGATCCAAAAACAGGAGATTATCCTTTAGAGATTGATGATCTTGATGGAGATTATACAGTTGATGAAAAGGCTAAAAGAATATCTTTTACCGTTAATGGATTAAATAATCTTGAACGGATTTTAGTTTCAAAAGGCATAATTCAAGGGTCTATGTATGTTGACTCTAATTTTAATTATGTTCATTATATGACACAGGCATTAAAGGCACATTTATTGTTTTTAAAGGATAGGGAATACATTGTTGGAGATTTTGGTGTTGAGATTGTTGATGAATTTACAGGTCGTGTTTTAAAAGGGCGAAGATATTCAGATGGTCTACATCAAGCTATTGAAGCTAAGGAAGGTGTTAGAGTTGCAAGTGAAAATAAGACTATGGCAACAATTACATTTCAAAATTTATTTAGGATGTTTAATAAGATTTCTGGTATGACTGGTACTGCAGATACAGAAGCGAAAGAGTTTCATAGGATATATGATCTTGATGTTGTAGTGGTACCTACTAATAAATTGGTTGCAAGAATAGATGAAGATGATATTATTTATTATACTGAGGAATTTAAGTTTAAAGCTATTACAGATGAAGTTTTTGAGGCTTATAAAAGAGGACAACCTGTTCTTGTTGGGACAGTTTCTATTGAAAAGTCTGAAACTTTATCTAATATGTTTAAAAATAGAGGCATTAAGCATGAAGTTTTAAATGCAAAGAATCATTTTCGTGAAGCATTAATTATTGCTGAAGCAGGGGCAAAATATTCTGTTACAATTGCAACTAATATGGCTGGTCGTGGTACTGATATTAAGCTTGGAGGTAATCTTGAACATAGAGTTCGTAAAAAATTTGGGACAGAAATAAGTCTTGATGATTTACAGAAAGCTATGCAGAGCGAGAGAGAGCAGTATCTTAAAGATTATGAAGAAGTTAAATCTCTTGGCGGACTTTATGTTATTGGTAGTGAGCGTCATGAGTCTCGAAGAATAGACAATCAGCTTAGAGGACGTGGGGGAAGACAGGGAGATCCTGGTAGATCAAGGTTTTATGTATCTCTTGAGGATGATTTGATGAGGCTTTTTGCAGGAGATAATTTAAGATCTCTTATGGGAAAACTTGGAATGGCTACAGGTGAACCCATTGCGCATTCTTTATTAACAAAATCTTTGGTTAATGCACAAAGGCGTGTAGAGGATCGAAATTTTGAAATTAGAAAACATCTCTTGGAGTATGATGATGTCATAACGAAACATAGGGAATTTATTTATTCTCAGAGAAATTTAATTCTTGCTGATGATAATCTTAAGGAACGTATTCTTATCTCTTTAAGAGAATATCTTGATTTTTTATTTGATCAAGTGAAAGGAGAGGTGGTTACAAGTTCTGTTTTAAATGAAATAAATTCAGTTTTTGCTTATATGATGGAAAGTGTTGGTTCTGTTGAGAAAATGAGTATTGCTGATTTAAAAGATAAGTTAATGGAAGTTGCTAGGTCTAATCTAGATATCAAAGAAGAGTTGATTGGTTCTGAACTTTTAAATGAATTTTTAAAATATGAATATTTGAGAAATATTGATTCTAAATTTCAAGAGCATCTTGCAAATCTTGATTCTTTAAGAGAGTCAGTTTATCTTAGATCTTATGCTAATAAAAATCCAATTACTGAATATAAGGAAGAAGGTTTTGCAATTTTTAGTGAACTTATTAAAGATATTAAGATAGAGACTTTAAGACGAACTTTGCAGGTGAAAATTGATGTTGATTCTAGTAATTATAAAAATAAAAAACCTAAAGATGTTCATGCTACTCATAAGGAGTTTACAGGTATTGTTTCTAGGGAAAGAGATAATTCGGTGGGGGTTCAAATCGTTAGAAATACTCCTAAGATTGGTAGAAATGAACCTTGTTATTGTGGAAGTAAAAAAAAATATAAAAATTGTCATGGAAAAAATTAAAAAGGGGGTGTGTTATGTTTAAATTACCAGAACTTGGTTATTCTTATGATGCTTTAGAGCCTTATATTGATGCTAAGACAATGGAAATTCATCATAGTAAGCATCATAATGCTTATACAGTAAATTTAAATTCTGTACTTGAAAAGACAAAGGTAAATTGTTCTAACGATATTGAAAGTATATTAAAAAATGTTCAGCGATTTCCAATTGAATTTCAAAAAGTTGTTAAAAATAATGCAGGTGGATATGCTAATCATAATTTGTATTTTAGGACTTTAAAACCTGGCAATAAAGATAATATTTTGAAAAATTTTGAAGAGCATGTAAATGCTACTTTTGGTAATCTTGATAATTTGAAGATGGCCTTAAAAGATTTAGCTGTTAGTATTTTTGGAAGTGGTTGGGCTTGGTTAGTTCTTTATTCAAATAGAGAGCTGCAAGTAATATCAAGACCAAATCAAGATAGTCCTTTGATGGAGGATTATAAGCCAATTTTAGGTATTGATGTTTGGGAACATGCTTATTATCTTAAATATCAAAATAGAAGAGCCGAATATATTGATGCATTTTTTAAGACATTAAATTGGGAAGAAATTTCGCGAATTTATAATGAAATCATAGAATAATTATAATTTTAATAGGTAAATATTTTTATTTTTTCAGAACTAGGATTAAATATAGACATATATTAGGTATATTTATATTTAATCCTAGTTCATTTTAATAATATGTCATTAAAATTTTTTTATAGCTCATTATTGTAATTGTGTTTTTCAATATCATTGAAATATTTGACTGTTCCAACCTTAAGTTCATATGTTGCAGCTTCATCTGATACTATAATTGCATTTTGATGTAACTGCAAAATGCTAATTGGCCACATGTGATTTACTCCTTTTTCAATGGCATGTTTTAGTGCTCTTGATTTGTTGTGTCCATTTACTATAATCATTACTTCTTTGGAATCCATGATTGTTCCTACTCCTACTGTTAAAGCACTTTTTGGGACTTTGTTGATGTCGTTTTCAAAAAATCTTGAATTTGCTATAATTGTGTCTTGAGTTAGTGTTTTAATTCTTGTCCTTGATTTAAGAGATGAGCCAGGTTCATTGAATGCAATGTGACCATCAGGTCCAATTCCTCCCACAAAAAGTGTAATTCCACCATAAGATTTAATTTTTTTCTCATATTTTTCACATTCATTTGTAAGATTGATAGCATTGCCATTTAGTATATTGATATTTTCTTTTTGGATGTTTATATGTGAAAAGAAATTGTTCCACATAAATGAATAGTAACTTTCAGGATGATTTTTATCAAGACCTATGTATTCGTCCATGTTGAATGTGACTACATTTTCAAATGATATTTTATTTAATTTGTTGAGTTCAATTAAATTTTGGTACATTCCAATTGGAGAACTGCCTGTTGGAAGTCCTAAAATGAATGGTTTTTCTTTTGTAGGTGCCCATTCTTTTATTTTTGTGGCTATATGATTAGCAGCCCATCTTGACATTTCATTATAAGTAGTTCTGATAATTAATCTCATTTGTTGCTCCTTGTATTTTTGAATTAATAACACTAAAGTTTGTTGAAAATTATTTTTGATTCTATCATTGTTAATTTTAGATTTAAGTCTTTGTCAAGAACATTTATATTTGCATCATACCCATGACATATTAGACCTTTTTTTTCAAGATTAATAATTCTTATCGGATTATATGAACTTGCTTGAATAGCATCGCTTAAACTGTATCCAAATTCTACTAAATTTTTAATTCCTTGTATCATTGTAAGCGCAGATCCTGCTATTGTATCACTCTCTACAATATAAAATAGGTTGTTGTTTTTAAGATATACTTTCTCTCCATTAGCTATTAATTCTCCAGATGGTTGTAGTGTTGGGGTTAATCCATCAGTTACAAGTACCAACTTGCTTATGTCTTTGAGTTTTCTAAGCATTAAAACAAGTTTTGGATGAACATGATGTCCATCAGCAATAATTTCACAAGATACATCTCCATGAATTAAGGCAGCTCCTATTGCATTTGGATTTCTATGGTCGAGTTTTGACATTGCATTAAAAAAATGAGTTGTATGAAGTATACCTACTTGAAAACCTTCTATCATATTTTCGTATTTTGCATTTGTATGTCCTGCTTGAAGTGTGATATTGTTTTCCATACAAAATATTGCAAGTTCCCTCATACCTTTAAGTTCAGGTGCAACCGTCATTGTGGCAATATTTGTCCTTTTTCTACCAAAAGAGTCTGTAAAAGTTCCTCCTGCTGCTTCTATAAATTTTTTCATGATTTCAATGCTTGGTTTTTGGAGATAGGAAGTAGGATGAGCTCCTTTTTTTTCGGGAGAAAAAAATGGTCCTTCAAGATGAAGTCCTAAAATTTTTGCACCCTTTTCTTTTCCTATTGCTTGTGTGCATGCTTTAATTGTTTCAATCATTTCTTCAGTTGGACGTGGATAGAGTGTTGGCAAAAATCCTACTACTCCGTGTTCTGCTAAATGTTCTGACATTTTGATAATAGAATTTGTTGAACATTGATCAGTTCCATATCCGTAAAATCCATGTATGTGATTATCATAAAGACCAGGTGTGATATAATTACCTTTAATGTCAATCATTTCATAATCTTGTAGTTCAAGTTTTTCAAGTCTGTCGGATGTTACGATATCAAAAATTTTATTTTCTCTAATCAGGACAGCTGAATTGTCTATTTTATCATTTCCTGTAAGTACAGATTTTGCGTTAAATAAACAAAAATTTGACATATGTGCTCTCCTATTAACTTAAATTTTACTATAAATAAGGATCTTTTTAAAAGATACTTATTTATTTATATTTAAAATTAGATTTTAATTGTTAACTTTAAAGTATAATATCATTTCTTATGTAATATCTATATGTTTTTATGTTAAACTTTCTACTTAAGAGGTGTTGTAATGTCTTCTGGATTTTTTGTTCCTGGTGTAGATAATAAATATAATACCAAAGAAATCCGTGAATCAATGCTTAAGCCTGATAAGGCTAAAATAGATTCTTCTGTGCAAAAGCTTGAAAGTTTAGAACAGGAAAAACGTGCTTGGCAAACAATTAATAAAAAGGTATCTGTTTTGAATTCTCTTGCAAAACAAATTACATCCCTTAATGGTCCTTTTAATTATATGTCGGGTAATTCTAGCAATAATGATATTCTGTCTGTTTCTGCTCGTTATGGGGCTAAAAATGAAAATTATAAAATCGATGTTAATCAAGTAGCAAGTTCTGATGTTTTCTTATCTGCAAATTTTAAACACAAAGAAATTAATATTCCTGCAGGAGAATATACATTTTTAGTTGGGAAAAAAGAAATTAAGATTAGAAATAATGGAGATCTTGAGTCTCTTGTTAGAGATGTTAATAATAGGGGTAAGGGATTTTTGTCTGCTAAAATTGTTAAGAGTGATAGTTCTGGGAATAGTAGGTTAATTTTGCAGTCTTTAAAGGAAGGTGAAAATAATAGACTTATTATGAAAGATGAAGCTTTAAATCTTGCTAAAAAAATAGGCATTTTAAGTGAGCTTACGACAAATTTTAGTCCAAATATAAGGGAAATTGTTAATAGTCAACAAAATAGTAGTAATAAAATTTTTCTTGATAAAGATGATATTGTTTTAGAGCCTCTTTCAGAGATTGCAATAAGTATTCCAGAAAATATTGAGATTAGTAAGGGAAGTAAAATTAAATTTGAAATTAAATATTATGATATGGATGATAAGGGTATTTTAAATGAAATAGTTTTTAATCCTGGTGAGGCTACATTTGAGGGTGCTAAAGTTGAAGGTGAGGATAGTATTATTAATCTTGAATCTGATTATAAGCCTTTTTTAAAAGAAAAAAAATATATTCAAATGAATATGATTAAGATTCACAGTGGTACAGGTTCCTTAGAATTACCTCCAATCAATGTTGCAAGTGATTTTGAAAAGGTTGAAGTTGAAGTTGGGGCTCTTTTAGATTTAAAGGAGATTAATATTGAAAATAAATTAAATAATAAGGCTTTTGTTATTCGAAATATTGAAGTATTTGATCCAAAAAACAGAGATGGTCATTTGCCAATTAATGCCAAAAGCTTTGCAGAGAATGCGAAAGTGAAGTTTGATGGTGTTGATGTTGAGCGAGATTCAAATACTATTAATGATTTAATACCAAATGTTACATTAAATTTAAAACAGTCATCAGATGATACTGTTGTTGTGCGTGTTGAACCTGATTATGAGGGGATTAAGAAACTTTTGTTAGATTTTTTAATTGCCTATAATGAAGTTTTGGCTGGAATTAATATTGTAAGTTTGAATGAAGATAATGTGGATAGTCAAAAGCCAGATGTATTAGAGGAATGGTCTTATTTGAATGAAGAGGAAAAGGAAGAGGCTTATAAAAATTTGGGAATTCTTAGAAGTGAGTTTACACTGAAAAATTTTAAATCAAAATTAGAATCAATCATTTTTAATGTTTATAAAACAAATGATCCTAATTTTTCGCTTATTAATCAGATAGGGGTTTTTACTAATTCTATGTCTGTATCAGAAGGATTTTCACGTTATTTAAAACTTGATGAGAAGAAATTTAATGAGGTTCTACAAAGTAACATTAGTTCAGTTAAAGAGTTTTTTGCGTTTGATTTTAATGATGATAGAATTTATGATGATGGGCTTGCTAAGGTGCTTGGTGATTATTTGTCTCTTTTAATAGGTGCTGGGGGATTTATTTATAATAAGATAAAAAGTTATGATTTTAGAATTCCCAATCAAAAAAATGTGGTTGAAGATTATAAAAAGAAATATGAAGAGAGAGAAAGAAAGGTTGAAGGAGAACTTAATACTTTGGATTTTACTGTAAAGCGAATGAAAGAACAGGAAGAAATTCTTAAGTCTTTAAATTTATATAGACAAAACAAGTAACAAATTTAATTTAAATTAATATTGTATTTATTTTTTTCTTGTTTTTGTGATATCCTTTTAAAAAGACGACAAATGGATTTGTCGAAAACATCAAAATTATATTAATTTATCACGGAGGAAATGATATATGATCATAAATCATAATACGTCAGCTATAAATGCTTCAAGAAATAATGCTATTAATGTTGCTAATCTTAGCAAAACTCAAGAGAAACTTTCTAGTGGGCATAGAATTAATCGTGCATCTGATGATGCTGCTGGTATGGGTGTTGCTGGAAAAATTAATGCTCAAATTAGAGGATTATCCCAAGCTTCAAGAAATACTTCAAAGGCGATAAATTTTATTCAAACAACAGAAGGAAATTTGGATGAAGTAGAAAAAGTGTTGGTAAGAATGAAAGAGCTTGCTGTTCAATCTGGTAATGGTACATATTCAGATGCAGACAGAGGTTCTATTCAGATTGAAATTGAGCAACTTACAGATGAGATCAATAGAATTGCTGATCAGGCACAATATAACCATATGCATATGTTATCTAATAGATCAGCTGCTGAGCATGTAAAAACAGCTGAAGAGCTTGGAATGCAACCTGTAAAGATTAATACACCAGCATCATTATCTGGCTCACAGGCTTCATGGACATTAAGAGTACATGTTGGTGCAAATCAAGATGAAGCAATTGCTGTTAATATTTATGCAGCTAATGTTGCAAATCTTTTTTCAGGTGAGGGTGCTCAACAAGTAGCTCCAGCTCAAGAGGGTGCACAACAAGAAGGAGCACAAGCAACTCCTCCAGCAGCAGCTCCAACTCAAGGTGGGGTTAACTCTCCAGTTAATGTTACAACTGCTGTTGATGCTAATGTGTCACTTACAAAAATAGAAGATGCTATTAGAATGGTAACTGATCAAAGAGCAAATCTTGGTGCTTTCCAAAACAGACTTGAATCTATTAAGGCTAGCACAGAGTATGCTATTGAAAATTTAAAAGCGTCTTATGCTCAAATTAAAGATGCAGCAATGACAGATGAAATTGTAGCATCTACAACAAATAGTATTTTGACACAGTCTGCAATGGCTATGATTGCACAAGCAAATCAAGTGCCTCAATATATATTGTCCTTGCTTAGATAAATTTGATTTTTTAATAAGGGTCTGTTAGAGGACCCTTATTTTTATTTGTGTCAATTGAAATTTGATATTTAAGTGCGATAATATTGCTTTATGTAAAATTATGTTTTAATATTAGGAGTTTGCTTTGTATAAAGCTAGTGTTAAAGTCAGGAACCTTTATAAAACGTTTTCTTATAATAAGAATAAAAAACAAATTTTTAAGGCCATCAATAATTATAAGAATGGTAAAGATAGAGCTGATATTTACAAAGAATTTTCTGTTTTTATTGCAAATGCAAACATTAATCTTGATATTTATGAGAATGAAATTTTAGTTATTATGGGTATGTCAGGTTGTGGTAAGTCTACTTTTGTTAGATGTTTAAATGGTATACATAAAATAGATTCTGGTTCTATTTTAGTAGATAATATTGAAATGAATGATATTAATCAAAAGGATCTCTCTGCTTTGAGAAAAGATAAGTTTGCAATGGTTTTTCAAAATTTTGGGCTATTTCCACATATGAATGTTTTAAGAAATGTGACTTATGGCCTTGAAGTTAAAAGTATTCCTAAAAAAGTTAGGATTCAAAGAGCCCTTGATATTTTAAGACTTGTTGGGCTTGAAGATTCTAAGTATAAATATATAAATGAACTTTCAGGTGGAATGAAACAAAGAGTGGGTATAGCAAGAGCTTTAGTTGTTAATCCTGATATACTTTTAATGGATGAAGCTTTTTCAGCTCTTGATCCTTTAATTCGAGGTGAGATGCAGTGTGAGCTTTTAAGATTGGTAGACAAGTTAAAAAAAACAGTTGTATTTATTACTCATGATTTAATTGAGGCTTTTAAATTAGGCAATAGAATTGCTTTTATGAGAGATGGTGAGATTATTCAGGTAGGCAGACCATTAGAAATATTAAGAGAACCTAAGACAGAATTTATAACTAATTTTATTAAAAATCTTCCTGTTTTAAATATTTTAAAAATCAAAGATATTATCAAAGTTGATTTTGATCATTATGGATATAATGATCAATTTAATGTTATCATTAAAAAAGAGAATGATAGTTTTATATTGCATAACATTTCTATTGGTAAAAAATGTAGTCATGTTATTTCTTTAAATTTAAATTTAGATGATGAGATAAAAAGTGTCGTTAAATATTTAAATAAGTTAGATTATTTGATTGTAACAAAAGAACAAGGTGATATTGTTGGATATATTGATTTAGGAGAGATTTCTGCTTTATTGGCAAGATAGTTATTTATGAATAGGGATTTTATAGTTAGTAGTATAGATAAGGCATTTGATTTTTTGGTTGATAATTTTGCAAACTCTAGTGGTATTGGATTTGCTAAGGTTATAGATTCTTTTTATGAAAATTTGAAAAGGTTGTTTATCGTAATTAATCCTGTTCTTTTTATTGTGATAATTTGTGTTTTTAGTTTTTTATTTTTGAAAAAAAGATTGGCACTTTTGATTATGTTGGGCTTTTGTTTTATTTTATATTTTGATCTTTGGGAAGTTTCTATGGATACAATATCACTTATCTTTGTATCTGTATTCTTTTCTGTACTTTGGGGAATTTTAATAGGTATTTTGGGTGGATATTGTGCAAAGTTTTATGTGTTTTTAAAACCATTGCTGGATTTGATGCAGGCAATGCCTCCATTTGTTTATTTGATACCAGCCATATCTTTTTTCGATACGGGTACGTCTTCAGCAATTTTTGCTACAATAATTTTTGCAATGCCCCCAGTTATTAGATATACACGATTAGGAATTATTCAAGTTCCAAGTGAGGTTATTGAAGCTGCAAAATCTTTTGGAAGTAGTAGTGCTCGTATTCTTTTTCAAATTCAATTACCATTGGCTTTGCAGAGTATAATAGAAGGGATTAATCAATCAATAATGATGGCAATATCTATGATAGTGATTGCGGCAATGGTTGGTTCCTCAGGACTTGGTAGAACCGTGATATATTCTGTTGAAAGGTTGCATTTTGCTGAAGGTTTAATATCTGGATTGGCTGTTGTGATAATAGCTATTATTTTAGATAGAATTATGCAAGCTATTTTTATTAAATTTAGTTATTTAAATACTGATAATTATGGGGTTAAGAAAGAAAATAAGTTCAAAAGGTTTTTAGAAATGTATAACAAATAATACTTTGTTTGTATTTGTTGGATAGAGGGGGAATTGATTTATGAAAGGTATTTTGATATCTGTTTTTGTAAGTTTTGTTTTAATTTTTGTGGCTTGTAGTAAAGATGATAGTTCTGATAATGGTGATCTTAAAAGTTTAAAATCGGTTAAAATTGCTTATGTTAATTGGATAGGTGAAACAATTGCTACTAATATTGTAAGAGTTGTTTTTGAGAGAATAGGGTATAATGTAGAAATACTGCCTGTGACAACATCTATAATGTATCAGTATTTGGCATCTGGACGAGTGGATGGTATGGTATCTGCATGGGTTCCTACAGCAGATAAGTTTTATTATGAAAAATTTAAAGATAAATTTGTTGACCTTGGTGCTAATTATGAGGGAACATTACAAGGTTTTGTAGTTCCAAGTTATGTTACGATTTCAAGTATTTCGGAACTTAAAGGTAGGGGTTCTGAATTTAAAAATAAAATGATAGGAATAGATGCAGGAGCAGGTACTCAGCTTTCTGTAGAAGAAACTCTTAATAGTTATGGATTGAGTGAAGAATATGAACTTATCTCTTCGAGTGAAAGTGTAATGCTTGCAAGTTTAGAATCCGCCATTAATAAACAAGAATGGATTTTAGTGCCTTTGTGGCAACCTCATTGGGCATTTGTCAAGTATGATATTAAATTTTTAGATGATCCGTTATTGTCAATGGGAGGTCCTGAAAGTATTCATTCTCTTGTTAAGCTAGGACTTCAAGAAAGTGATCCTGATGCTTATTATTTGTTTGATAATTTTTATTGGGGTGATGATTTGTTATTGCCTTTGATAGAAAAAAATTATAAAGAGCCTGGTCAAGAATATAAAAATGCTGTTGAATTTGTTGATGCTCATAAAGACTACATAAAAAATTGGGTTCCTGATAAATATAAAAATTTATTTGATTAATCTTGTTTTAAATTCTTTTAATGAACTTAATATCGGATTTTTAGTTGGTAGTGATTCGCAACCTCCTTTAAAGAGTGCATTGCATCTAAGTATTCTGAGTGTAATTAGTATGAAAGCAGTTAAAATATTATATTTTTTTAAACAATTAAGTGCATAGTTTGAGCAACTGGGTTGATATATACAGTAAAAACCAACTATTTTAGAAAAAGTTTTTTGGTATATTTTGATCAGTAATATCAAGATTAAATTTACCATTATAAAAATTTTTTTTAATATTCGAATGTATATCATAATATTATGTTATTATATAGGAACCATAATGAATATATTAATTATTAATAAAAATATTTTATTTTATTTTATTAAAAGTATTTATAACAATCATTTAATATTAATTTTTCTTTTATCAGTTCCATCTTATGCAGAAGAAGTTATGAAAATATCTGCCATGGATGCCGTTAATATGGCTTTAAAATATAGCTTAGAATCTAAAAATGCCAAATATCAAGAAAATATAAAGAAATTATATAAAGATAGATCTTGGAATATTTTTATGCCGAATTTGGGATTTTCTTCAAATATTTCAAGACAAAATCCTTTTATGTCAAATGCGAGAGGAGAACATTGGCATTTGGGTTTAGGTGTTTCTGCTGAACTTTCAATATCACCATCTTTTGTTAATAAAATGAGACTTGCTTCTTTTAATTATGATGAAGTTGTTATAGATAGAGAAAGAGTTAATAAAGATATTAAGTTGAATGTTCTTAAAATATATAATGAACTTTTAGCTTTTAAAAGGATTGTAGACGTTTTAAAGGAGCAGCTTGATAAAGGGAGACTTAAATTTGAACACGTAAGTATTGCTTATGATAATGGTCTTATTTCCGAGATAGATTATCTTGATTCTAAACTTAAATATAATAAGCTTCAGCCCAATTTGGATGAACAAATCATTAAGTTTGAGGAGATAAAGTCAAAATTTAGGTTGTTAATAGGATTAGATGTCTTGCAAGATTTTGAAACTGTAGGTGAATTATCAGATGATATATTGGATGTTTCATTTTTTAATGAAATTGTAGATGTTTATGAGGATTTAGAGATAAAAAAATTAAATAACTTTGTCAAAATCATGCAAACTACTCTTGATAGTCTGTGGTTAGATGCCTTTTTGCCGAGCTTGTCATTTTCAATGTCTTATAATCCTGGAAATATTTCTTTTGGTAGTGGTTTTTCTGGTTTGGGGCAACAAGGATTTCATTTTGTTTTTGGATTAACTTATAGCTTAACCGAGATTTTGCCTTTTTCAAAAAGTTTTACAGAAATATGGAAACAAGATTATCAATTGAAAATGTTAGGAGATCAAATTGATAATAAAATGCGTGAATTTAAATCTAAGGTTGTTCAAAAACGTAAAAGCATAAGGCTATATAAGTCTATTTTAGATAATTCGAAAATGACATTGGAGATTTCTAAAAAGAATTATCAGATAGCTTTTGATGCTTTTAATGCAGGTACTATAGATCTTATAAAGTTAAATGATATTGAGCTTTCTTATAAACAGAGTGATTTGCAGTTGATAAAAGATAAACTAAATTATTCTAATTTAGTACTTGAGTATAAAGATTTAATAAATAAATTGGATTAATGGAGGAATATTTATGAATTTTATTTGCAGTATTAGGGGGTTGTATTAAGTATTATTTTTTACTTTTATTTTTATTTTTTATCTTGTCATGTAGTGAAGGAAGCGAAATTCAAGAAGATGTTACTGGCGATAATACTGCTGGTGATGTTATTGATAAACCCTATAGGTTTCCAGTTATTGTTATGAAGGCTCGAAGAGGAGCTATCAGTGATTATATTTCTTTGAATGGTGATGTTGATACTAAAGTTAAGGTCAAAGTATTTCCAGATGTTGCAGGTAAAATAAAGTCTTTTAATATCAAACTTGGGAGTTATGTAGAGAGGGGACAAGTTATTGCAATGCTTGATCCTTCAAAGCCAGGTTCTTTTTATTTGCAGAGTCCTGTAAGATCTCCAATTTCCGGATATGTTTTGTTTGTTAATTGTAAAATTGGAGAAACAGTTACTCCTCAAACAAGTGTTGCATTAATAGGAAAAATGGATGTTATGCAAATTAAAACTTATGTTTCTGAAAAATATATCTTAGATATTAAGGTTGGTAATAATGCGCTTATTGAGTTTGGATCTTATTCTGATGAAAAGTTTAGGGCAAAGATTTCAGAAATATCTCCTATTTTAGATTTTAAGAGTCGTTCTGCTGAAGTATATCTTGAGCCTTTAGGAAGTACTGCAAAGAAAATGGTTGTGGGTATGTTTGTTAAGCTTAAAATTGTTACTAAGAATTCAAAAAATGTGATTAAAATACCAAAACATGCTTTTGTTGAAAGAGAGGGTAAACTTTGTGTTTTTAGGGTGAATACCGATGCAGCAACAGTGGAGAGAGTGTTTCCTTTAGTAGATTTTGAAGTGGATAATATTGTTTCTATTAAGGATGGTATTAATGAGGATGATTTGATTGTGACTGAAGGTGTTTCTTTGCTATCAGATGGAGTTTTTGTAGATATCGTAGATACTCAAGATGGACTTGATGTTGAAGACAATATTTGATTTTTGAGGTTAATTATGTTAGTAAAAAAAGTTGTTAATAAACCAATAACGATGCTAATATTGTTTTCTTTATTGATTATTCTTAGTATTTATACTTTTTCAAGACTAAATATTAATTTGTTACCCAATGTTGAAGATGCCAATCTTTATGTTTCTACTCTTTATGCAGGAAGTTCTGCAAAGGAAGTTGAAGAAAAGGTTACACGCATTTTAGAAAGCAATTTGTCTTTAGTAAAGAATATCAAGACAATAACTAGTAGTTCTTCTAAAGGGCATAGTAGAATTACGCTTAAGTTTTATCATGGCACCAATTTGGATTTGGCTTTAAATGAGGTAAAAGACACACTTGAGTTTTCAAAAGGTCTGTTGCCAAAAGACGCAGGTTTGCCTAGGATTTCTAGAGATCGTTTAGATGGTATTCCAGTAATATCGTTTTTCATGTATTCAGATAGATCTGTTGTAGAACTTACGAGGTATGCAAAGGAGCTTTTAAAGCCTAGATTGGAAAGACTTGCTGGGGTTGGACTTGTAAATGTTGCTGGAGGAGGTGACAAACATATTGTAGTTGAAGTGTCTCAAAATAGGTTGGAGGCATATGGACTTACTTTATCGGATATTGTGCCATTTATTTCTTCGCAAAATGTTGAATTTTCTGTTGGTGAGATCTTGGACAATGATTTACAATATCAAGTACAAATATCTGGGAATTTTAATTCAATTAAAGATTTGGAAGATGTTGTTATTGCTTATAAATCTTATTCTTTGCAAGATGATTCTTTTGTGCAAGTTAAGTTGAGAGATGTTGCAAGTATTAAGACTATTTTTAAAGAAAAAAAGTATGTACATTATAATGATAAACCTTCTGTTAGTATATCTATACAAAAACGAAATGATGCAAATTTCGTTAATGTTTCAAATGCAGTAAATGCAGAATTTGAAAAAATTAAACTTATACTTCCAAAAGATATTTCTCTAGATGTTTTTGAAGATAATGCTGAACATATTAGGAATGCTCTTTCTTCTGTTTCTCATTCAGCTTATTCAGGAGCAGTTCTTGCATTATGTATTATTTTCTTTTTTTTAAGAAGCTTTAGAGCAACTGTTATTATTGGCATTACAATACCATTAGCTATTATTATTACTTTTTGTTTAATGTATTTTGCAAATATTTCATTAAATATCATGAGTTTATCAGGGCTTGCTTTAAGTGTTGGTATGGTTGTGGATTGTTCTATTGTTGTTATAGAGAATATATATAGATATAGGCAAAAGGGTGCAAAGCTTATCTCTTCTGCTATTCTTGGAACACAAGAAATGATGATTCCAATTATGGCTGCAACTTTAACGTCGATTTGTGTATTTGCACCTATGCTTATTTTTAAAGCAGAGTTGGGTATGATTGGTGATTTTCTTAGGGATTTTGCTTTTACTATTGTTATATCTTTAACGGTTTCTTTGTTTGTCGCAGTTTTTTTAGTTCCTGTTCTGTCAAGTTACTATATTAAACTTTATACTAGTTTTCAAAAACCCATTAGAAACACATTATTTAAAAAGGTTGATGGTTTATTACATAATGTTTATGCTTTTGGAGAGAGATTTTATGTTATTTTATTGAATTATGTTTTGAATCATAAGTTGGTTTTTTTGTTTATTGTTATATGTAGTTTTATTGTAAGTTTAGTTTTGTTTCCTTTTTTAAATGTATCTTTTATGCCTAATGAGCGTCCTTCTGTGATTAATTTTTCTTTTGGTTTTCCAGATAGAACAAGCTTGGATATTTCAAAATCATATTCAGATAAGGTTTTGGAAATTTTAAAAACTGAAATTAAGGCTTATAAAAGTATTGTTTCTGATATAGATTCAGGAGGTTTTTATTTTAGAGTTTTATTGTCTTTAACAGAAGAAATTGATGATTGGAGAGAGATTCAGTATAGAGTTGATAATCGTGTTAAGAGTCTTTATCCTATTTTAAATTCTTATGCTTTATCAGATAGAAATTCTCTTGGCGGTCCTCCTATTGAAATTAAAATTACATCTTTGAATTTTGAATATGCAAAGGAATATGGAGAATCGTTGATTAATCTTTTAAAGAAAAGATTTCCAAGTCTTATAAATCCTAGACTTAATATACAAGAAGAGCCGCAAATTGATATAGATATAGATAGGGAGAAAGCTTATTCTTATGGGATTAATATAGAAACTATTTCAAGAGAAATTGGGGCCAATATTGATGGAATTTCGGCAGGGAAATATGTTGAAAATGGAGTGAGTTATGATATTTTGCTTAAGCTTAATAGAAGTAATATTGTTGGTCTTAAAGATTTGGATAATATATTTGTTATAAATAAATTTGGTGTAAAAGTTCCTCTATCTTTAATATCTAATTTGAGAAAGACAAAAGGAGTTAGTAGTCTGTTGCGAGAAGATCAATCTTTGGTAATTACATTAACAGCAGGTATTGCTCCAAATGAAAGTTTAGCTTCTGTTACGGAAGATGTAGTAGATTTTGTAACTAATAAAGTTCCACAAAGGGATGGTATATTGGTTAAAATTGAAGGAGAATACGACTCATTTATAAATAGTATGCAGCAATTTAAAATAATAATTTTAATGGCTGTCTTGCTTGTATTTGGAGTAATGGCGGCACAATTTGAGTCTTTGCTAAAGCCTTTTATTATTCTATTTACAATTCCATTGACTTTAATAGGTGTTATACTGATTTATTTTATATCAGGAGAAAAAATTTCTGTTTTGAGTGCTATTGGTATGCTTATGCTTGTTGGTGTTGTCGTTAATACTGGTATTGTATTGGTTGATTATATTAATTTATTGATTAAAAGAGGATTTAATCTTAGAGAAGCAATAGTTGAAGCGGGTCGTTCTAGATTTAGACCAATTTTGATGTCTTCTTTAACTTCAATAATAGGACTTTTTCCAATAGCATTTTCAAATTCGAATGATAGTGATCTTATCAAGCCAATTGCTTTTACCTTTATTGGTGGAATGATTGCTAGTACATTTTTGGCTTTGCTTTTTATTCCTATGCTTTTTGAAGCTTTTTCTAAGCTTTCTATAAAGAATTTTATTTTGATAAAATTCTTGTTTTTTGTCTTTAAAATAGATCGTAAAAAAGAGAAATGTGACTTATTAAATAAAAAAGAAAATAATGATGCTATTTCTAAAATTGGTACTGATAGAAATGTTAAATTTAAAGGCAATTTTGATGATTTTTTTATTAACGAAGATGAGAGTTGATATGGAGGATATGTGTATAGGGTTGAAATAATTTCTAACTTTTCTTTAGAATTTGATTTTCATGAATGTATAACTAGTATAGAAGAGGAATTAGGAGAGATTATATATTATTCTAAAGTATATAATGTTAAAGGGAAAGGAAGAAAAGGTGAAAGGCAGGGTAATGAAGTATGGCCTGAAGAGAATTTTATTTTTATAGTTTATACAGATAAGTTAATTATTGTAGAGAAATTAAAGAATATTACTGAGATTTTGGGTAAAAAATATCCTACTGAGGGAATTAAATTTTTTGTTCTTGGCAATTAGGATTTTATTAATTTTTACTTTATACAATTTTATTTTATAAATATTTGTTAGTAATTTGAGAACTTGGTAAATATTATAAATTATTGCATTAAATAAAATTAAGATGCCTTTTATTAATTAGTATATTCTCAGATAAGATTAAATTATGATTTTGTTATTTAAAATGTTATAATTGTTAGTAATGTTCTTTATGATGAGTTTGTAGTAGGATCATATGTCAATAGTAAAGACTTTTTTTGAGATTGCTAGTAAGCATGGTTGTGGAATTGCACAAATATATAAAAATAATAAAGATTATTTTAAAGTTACTTATTCTGATTTGAAAGATAATGTTTTAAAATTTGCTTCATTTTTAAAGAAAATTAATTTAGGATATCAAGATAAGGTATTTATTTGTTCTGAGAATAGAGTTGAATGGAGTGTTATAGATTTTGCAATTTTATCTTTAGGTGCTGTGGATGTTCCTAAGGGCATTGATATTACTCTTTTTGAGGCTGAAATAATTATTAATAATGTTGTTCCGAATATAATCATAGTTGAAAATGTAGATCTTCTTGATTTAATTATTAAGCTTAAGTTTAAATTAAAACCTACTTTGATTGTTATTGATGATTTGGATGCAAAAGATAAATTACGTTTTAGTGAGTTTGAAATTTATACTTATAAAGAGTGTATTTTAATTGGAGAAAATGTGAGACAGGATGAAGAGATTTTTAAAACTGTCAATGATATTAGTCTTAATGATATGGCAACAATAATATATACTTCTGGTACTACAGGAAATCCTAAAGGGGTAATGCTCTCTCATGCTAATTTTCTTTATCAGGTGTCTAGTTTTAGTAGGATGATTAGTGTTACTGAGGGACAAATATTTATGTGTATTTTGCCGATTTGGCATTCATTTCAAAGGTCATTCTCTTATAATATTTTTCTTAAAGGTATGACTTGTTTGTTTTCAAATATTGTTCCAAGAAATATGCTTGATGATATTAAAAATATTAATCCTCATTATATTGCTGCTGTTCCTAGACTTTGGATTGCAATAAGACAAAATATTGTTAAAGAGATTTCAAAAAAAACCTTTTTTGTAAGATTATTGTTTAGGATTTTTGTTAAATTTGCATGTATTAATGATATTTGTCGTAGAATAATTTTAGGTTTATATCCTGATAATGGACTGGATTTATTAATACCTTTCAAAAAAATTTTAAGTATTTTGGGAGTAATAATTTTATTTCCTGTGAATGTTTTGGGAAATTTGATTGTTTTTAAGAAAATAAAAAAAATTTTAGGAAATAATTTTGTTGTTGGTATTTCTGGTGGGGGTAGTATACCTTTGTATGTTGTGAGGTTTTTTAATGCAATTGGTATTAATCTTGCTAATGCTTATGGCTTAACAGAAGCATCTCCAGGTGTTGCATCTAATGAGTATGGGAAGATAATTATTGGTACTAGTGGTAAAATATTACCCGGAACTATTGCTGAGATTAGAGATGAGAATGGGATTAAGCTTAAAAAACCCGGGAAAGGAATTTTGTTTATTAAAGGTCCTCAAGTTATGATTGGATATTATCAAGATATAGAAGCTACAAGGCAAGTTATTGGTGATGATGGATTTTTAGATACGGGTGATATTGTGAAATTGTCAAAAGATAATGTTGTGAAGATTATAGGGAGGGAGAAAGATACTATTGTTTTAAACAATGGAGAAAATATTGAGCCTGCTCCAATTGAAATTAAGCTTGAAGAATCTTTACTTATTGAAAAGGCTGTTGTTGTTGGGCAAGATCAAAAATTTTTAGGTGCATTAATTCTTCCTAATTTTGAGGAGGTAAATAAATATTTAGAGAGCATAGGACACAAAATTCTTGATACTAATAAACAACAAATTATTGCAAATAATATTGTTCTTAAAGTTATTGGTGATGAGATAAAAAAACTTATTAATAGGGCCAATGGATTTAAACCTTTTGAGCAGGTACTAAAATTTGTGCTTTTAGAAAAGCCATTTGAAGTAGGGAAAGAGATGTCTATTAAAATGGATATTAAGCGTAATTATATTTCGAATTTTTATCGAAATGAGATAAAAAATTTATTCTCTTGATTTATTGTAATATTATTTCAAGTTCTTTGATGTCTTTTAATTTTGTGTTAGGTGAATGAGACTGTTTATATACAAAGCCATTTCCTTTAATATGTATTTTTATATTTATATAGTCTTTTAAAATTTTCATTAAGTCTCTTTTAGAGAGTCCCTTTAGGTTTGGCAAAGTTTCTTTTATGTTATGTTTGATTATAGGTTTTGGTATACTGATTTTTGAAGAAATTTTAATTTTATTGTATTCTTCTTTATTGTTTTTCTGTTCAATTAAATTTATTATTTCTCTAGCCATTGGTGCAGCGATTCTTGTTCCATATATGATTTTTTTAGGGTATCTATATACGACATAAATAATATATTTTGGATCCTCTGTAGGATATATTACGAGTATTGAAGATGTATAATCTTCATCTGAATATTTACCTGTATTTTGATCTATTACTTGAGAAGTTCCGCTTTTGGCTGAGATGCTTAGGTTTTTTGTCTTAAGTTTTGGTATGCCTCCTTTGTTTACGACTTCTCTCATCAATTTTAAAACTTCTTTTGCTGTGTGTTCAGATATTACTTTTTTAATTTCTTCTTTAGAAAATTCTTGAATTGTATCTTGCATTTCATTGCTTATTTTTTTTATGATTTTTGGTTTTAACATGATTCCTTTGTTACTCAATACACTAGCAGCTTGTAATATTTGAATGGCAGAAACCCCTATTTCTTGCCCAAACCCAATTGTGGCTTTGCTTCGTCCTGACCATTTTGAATGATGATTTAAGATGCCTTTTGTTTCTCCGGGGAAAGGGAATCCAACTCTTTCACCAAAACCAAAATCTATTAGTTTGTTATAGAAATATTCATTATTGATTTTGTCTGTGATATGAGCTATTCCTACATTAGATGAATAAAGTAAAATTCCACTAAGGTCAATATAATCGTAAGGAGGATTTAATGTTTTAATTATAATTATTTCTCCTGATTTGAATTTTTTTTGATATATACCGTTATCTAAGAATTTTTCGTTTGGTTTTAATAGTCCACTGTCTAATAGAATAGCTACTGTAAATATTTTATTAATACTTCCAGGTTCATAGGTTAGTGATGTTGAAAAGTTGTTCCATATCTCTTTAGAATATTGTGAATAATAATTGGCATCATATTGTGGAAATTGAAGCATTGATAAAATTTCTCCATTCTTAGCATCCATTACTATTGTAATCATATTTTCAGGTTTATTTTCTTTGAAATATTTTTTGGCTATTTGATTTATATTTTTTTGAAGATCTATGTCTATTGTTAGGTAAATATTGTTTGTGCTTGGTTTTTCATTGATAGATTGTTGTTTTGTAAAATCTTCGTTTAATATGGAGTTTAGAGAAAATTCAATACCTGTAAGTCCAATATTATCAATACCTACAAATCCTGTAATATTGCTTGTCAATTCTTTAAATGGATAAATTCTTTTATAATCTGGATACAGTATGATATCTTTTAGTCTTCCTTCTGATTGAATTCTTTTGATTAGTTCTGATTCTTCTTTTGTTATTTGTCGTTTTATATACAGAAATCCTTTTTTGGATGACAGTTTTTGTTTTATTGTTTGAGGATCAATTTTTAATATTGCACCAAGAGTTTCTGATGTGTTTACAATATTTTTTATTTTTCTTGGATCTGTTCCTACTGAATATGATTTTGAAGAGAAAGCTATTATTTTACCATTTCTATCATAGATGTTACCCCTTCTTGATATATGATTTATTTTTTGAGGGAAATGTTGCATATCTTTTGAAAACATTAGTATGAAATATTGATAGATTGTTAACAGTGTTATTATGAGAAAAATTATCAATATGATGTTTAATCTTAAGCTACTAGCAAAATTTTTATTCATCAATTATTTAGATGCTCCTTATTTTTGAATAAATATTATAATACTTAAGAATTTTATTATTAATTTTGATTAATTTTTTCTCATATTTGTAATATTATATTATGAAAAGATTAAATTTGAAATTAGTAGAGGTTAAAATATAGTGGATGTTAGAACTTTAAAAGGTTTTAGAGATTATTTACCAAAAGAAGCATTAATTCGTACTCATATTATAAAACAAATATATAGTGTTCTGGTTTCTTATAATTTTGATTTAATAGATACTCCTATTCTTGAGTATTCTGAATTTCTTTTAAAAAAGGGTGGGAATGAAGTAGAAAAGCAAATTTATAGATTTAAGGATAATGGAGATAGGGATGTTTCCATGCGTTTTGACTTGACCGTTCCTTTTGCAAGATTTATGGCTACTAATAAATCTAAGATTAAATTTCCTTTCAGAAGGTCTCAAATAGGTAAGGTATTTAGAGGTGAGAATACTCAAAAGGGCAGGTATAGGGAGTTCATGCAATTTGATTTTGATATATTAGGTGAGGATACTTTTCGTAGTGATGCTGAGATTTTATCTATTGTTTATTGTGGACTTGAAGAAATTTTTTTAAATTTTATAGAAGGTATTAATATAAAATTTGTTATTCACTTTTCTCATATTGGAATATTAAATTCTTATATTGAAAAATTGGGATTAAAGGATAAATCCATTTTTATTTTAAGGAATATAGACAAATTAGACAAAATAGGAATTGAGGCTGTACGAGAAAATTTGCTTTTAGAGTTAAGTGAAGAGCATGTTGATTTCGTATTAGAATTTGTAAATTTAGATGGAACTTTTAGTAATAAAGTAAAGGCTTTAAGAAGTATTTTAGGAGATAATGATGCTATTAAGAGAATCGAAGATATTTTTGTACATCTAAATGCATTGGGAATTCAAGATGCTTTTAATTTTAATTTAAAGATAGTGCGTGGACTTGATTATTATACCGGACTTGTATTTGAGGCTGAAATGTTAGGTGTTAATATGGGAAGTATTTGTAGTGGTGGGAGATATGATAATTTATTGTCTTTATTTGCTGGTTCTCTGCAAAAAGTTTCAGGGGTTGGAGGATCTTTTGGTATTGATAGGATTCAAGATATAATTGAAATTGATAAATTTAATTACATTAAGTTGTTTGTGGTGAAAGCCAGTTCTAGAGTATTAATTGTTAATATAGACGATACTTTGCAAGATTATTATTATAAACTTGCAGATAAATTTAGAAGACATGATTATTCTAAGATAAATAATATTGCTTGCGAGGTATATCCTAAGAGTAAAGATGGTAAAAATATTAAGATTCAAATAGAGTATGCTCTTGCTAAGGCTATAAGATTTTTAATTTTTGTGGGTCAGGAAGAATATCAAGAAGGTAAGTTAAAGGTTAGAGATTTAACAAAAAAGGAAGAATTGTTATTGTCTTTTGATGAGGCTATTAAGTTTATTAAGGGTAATGATAAGTTTTTATGCACACCTTTTTAATTAAAGGTGGTTAAATTTTATAACTTTTTTAAATCAGATTTAGCTTTTTTCTTTTTTTATTTTGCGAATTGTGATTGCATTTAAGAGCAATGTGTTTGTCTTGTATTCATATTTGATTTGTCCTAATATTTCAACACAGTCTTTGAAATTAATTTCAATGTCAAAATTTGTTTTTGTTGTTATTATTCCCTCAAGTACATCTTTATTGTATCCTACATAAAAATCAAAGTAGGTTATGTTATTTTGTTTTTCAATATTATTGATAATTCCTTCCCATTTAACATATACATCTGCATAAATTAGTGGATTTTTTTTAATTTCTTTTAAAATTAAAAAATCGTCAAATGTGATAAAATCTGGACTTGATATAAAACTTGCAAGATTTTTGGCTTTAAGTTTTATTGATTCTGATGCATTTGAGTTTAATATTTTATTTATTTCGATCCTTGCAAAATTGTCTTTACCGTTTTTTAAATGGCTTTTTATTTTTTGAAATGAATTTTTAATTTCAGTTTCAGTTAGTATGAATACAAATTGTCCTTCATAATTTTTTATTTTTTCTTTGTCATTTATTTTTATGTCATCAATATATGTTGCTACATTATTAATAGTTTTTTTTGTGTTTGTTTGAGAATTATTTATTATTAATTTAATATTTTCTTTGAAATTTGTAAATGAAAATATTGCTATTAGCAAAAATGAAATACCAACTATTGGTAGTGCTATTTTTATTAATTTATAAAAATTCTCTCCTTTTTCTACTGTAATTTTTGGAAATAATTTATCATATATTTTGTTTTTGGTAAGAAATAATGTTCCTTGAATAGGATGTTTTCTGATAATTTCTAATGATAATTCTGAACGTTTTATTTCTTGATTGTCTTCTATCATTTTAAGCCATATTTGTATAGCTTTGTCTTCTTTACCTTGAGCTGCTAATAGTATTGCTATTGATTGTTTGACGTCTGGTTCTGTTGGATTTAAAGTATAAGCTTTTTTTAGATATATTTGAGCATTTCCTAAATTTCCCATTCTAAGATAAGACATTCCTAAAATATAATGATAAATATAGTAATCTTTATAGAAAAAGATTTCCTTTTCTATAAGTTTTATTACATCTGCGTATTTATGAGAGTTATAATAATTAATAGACTTGTTAATAAGTTTTTTAGGTGCTGTTTCCATAAAGTTGCACTTACCCTCATGATATTATTTTTAGTATTTTTATATATAAATATTATCTTAAAAAAATGATAAATAAAATAATATTGTTGTTTTGTTTTAAATGGTGTTAGTTTGACTAAAAATTTATTAATGTTATAATTATGTAAGTCGTTTGGGATTTATACATATTGTAAAGTGGTAGGAATGTGTCATCAGAAAAAATCGCGGAATTAATCAAAGATATTTATTTAAGTTTCAAAAAAGGTGATTTTAAAACAGCTTTGATGAAATCAGAAGAAGCGCATTCTCTTGATTTTGACAATGTTGAAATTTTGACGGCTTTAAAGAGTTCTGTATATTGGAATGGTCAAATTGAAAGTCTTGATAGAATAGATAAAGATTATGAGAAGGCCGAATTTTTAACAAGGGAATGGAATAATTTTGCTAGAAGATATTTAAAAAAAATGAGTTTTGATTTTATTCAAGGGCGTAACTCAATTAAGTATTTTATATTTCAGTTGTGTTTGGATATATATAAAAATATATATAGGTTACAACCAGAAAATCTAGACATTTTAATAAAGATTGCTAAGTCTTATAAAGGAATGGGTAATTATGAGAGAGCTATAGCTGTTTTTTTACAAATATTGGGAGATGCAAAGGATAATGCAGATGTGGTTGCTGAGCTTGCTGATTCTTATGCTCTTATTGATGAGATTAAAGAGGCCAAGGTATTGTTTAGAGAGGCTTTTTTTATTAATCCTCAAAAGATCGATGTAGATGCACTTGAATCTGAAATGATACTTAAGCTAATAGAAGCTATTAAGAGTGATAGAAATATTTCTGATACTCTTATTAAAGAATGGATACCTGTTTATGGTGCACTTAATGGTGTTTTTAATATAAAAAGAGAATTGAGGCCTATTGAGCTTGGTCATTTAAAGCAATCTGTTTATAGTTTGCGTAATGAACTTAAAGAAAAGTCTTATAGATCAATAAATGAGAGCATATTGCTTCCAAGGCTTATTAATAAATATTTTTGGCTTATTGATCATTATGTAAGGATAAAAGAAGATCGTGTTAGGATCGATGAAATTTTGTCGTATATTAAAGAAATAGATATAGGAATATATCAGCAATATGTCAATTAGATTGGTTTTAATAAAATTGATATTAGGAGAGTTGAATGTCTAATATTACTATAGAAAGATTAGATAATATCTTGCAAGAGGATAAATGGACAAGAATAGTTGTTAACAATTATTCTCTTGCTAAGATAAAGGAATTGGATGAGTTAATAGATAATATAATTTCTGAAAATTTAACAGAAGAAGCTTTGGATATTTGTGGCAAGCATTTAAAAGATATCAAGAAGAGTATTGCTGGTCTTTATATTTCAGGAATGCTTATATATAGTAGAAGGCCACTTAATGATATGAGTTTGCTTACAGTTGTAGATTTGTTTTCTCAGAACTTAAAGTGGTCTCTTGTTGAGCATATATGTCACAAAATGCTTTTAACTTCTGAGAATAAGCATGCACTCTATACACTTGCAAAGATATATGCACAAAATAATGAAAATGATAAGTTGCCAAATATTTGGATGCGTATTGTTGAAGCTGATGTTGATGATACTGTTTTTGTAAGACAACTTGCTACTCATTATGAGAATGTTGATTTGCAAAAATCGATATATTTTTTTAGAAAGGCTATTTATCGTTTTATAGATAAAAAACAAATGTCAGGTATTAGAGAAATATGGTCTAAGTTAATAAGATATGTCTCTGATGATTTTGATTCCTTTTTGTTAATCCTTCAGAAAGTTGAAAAAGAACTTGGTTTTAAAAAGGTAGTGGTTCTTTACGAAGATTTATATGAACATTATTCTGTAAGTGGCAATATCGATGAGACAATAGAAATTTTAAAAGGAATTTTGAAACTTGATAATAAAAATCAGAAAGCAAGAGAAAATTTAGTGATTTTTTTAAGGGAAAAGTATAAGGATGTTAATAATATAGAAGAGTATCTTGAAAAGTCTGATATTGAGAATTTAGACAAAAACTTTGTTGATGTTTATTCTGATTTTGAGAAATATTTGTTTTTTGCTAAGGGCAATTTCGTTTATCATCAGACTTGGTTTGTAGGAATAGTTAAAGATGTAAATGATCAGGGTATTTTAGTTGATTTTGTATCTAAACGTGGACATTTTATTAGTTTTGATATGGCTATATCTGCTTTATCTCCTCTTGAGAGGGAAGATATTAGAGTTTTAAAGGCTATTAAACCTAAAGAAGAGCTTGTTGAGCATCTAAAGAGAGATATTGAATGGGCGTTAAAAGTGATTATTAAAAGTTATAAATCTATTGATCTTAAAGGGATTAAAAGAGAACTTGTCCCAAGTTTAATGACGCAGAGTGCCTGGAATTTGTGGAGTGTTAAAGCCAAACAAATTTTAAAAGATAATCCTCATTTTGTTATGGCATCTGGGAAAGCTGACTGTTATATATACAATGAGCGAGCTTCTAATTTCAATGAAAAAATTTATGATAAATTTAAGGTAGAAAAAGATTTTTATAAAAGATATGAAATTTTTATGCATTATTATACTGCTGGTGGTGTTGTAAAAGATTCACATATTGAAGAAGAAATGCTGAATTATTTTTTGATTTATGTTAATAATTTTGCAAAAGTTGATCATTATGTTATAAGTTCTTATGTGATACTTAAATCTTTAAAAAATTTTGATGATAAGATTGCTTTAAAAATTAATATTGAAAGAGATATTAATTTAGAAGTTCTCTTAAAGGAATATTCTAAGAGTATAGTTGATCTTTTTGAGGCTATTTTGAATGCAGATATTAAAAAGGAATTGATATCTTTGATTAAAGAAGAATTGGTTGATTGGGTTGCTTATTATAAGCAGCTTTTTCCTTGTTATGTGAATAAAAAATTGATTGATTCTCTTTATAAAGAAGATATAAAAGAAATAGAACATCTTTTTAATTATGTTACAAAGAATTATAAGATGTATAAAGATGCTTATATTTGGATTTTAAAACATTATACTTCTTATTCTCTTAATTTGGATTATTCTGATGCAGAGTTATTGGTAAATTTGATTAAGATTTTAACAGATAGTGTTATTAAAATTAATAATAAAAATAATTCTGTTGCTAATAAGCGAATTTATAAGATGGTAAGTAATCTTTTAATTAAAGATAAATATCTTAGTATTGTTTTAAGTAAGGTTATGGATGAGGAACTTGCTAAGAGGATATATATGACTTGTTTTTACATAAGAGATTTTCCGCCAAAAGATCTAATACATATTAAAACTGCAATAAGAACTGTATTTGGTAATATTGAATTTGAAGACGAGAAGATGCAAGTTTCAGGAGATAAGGTTGAGATAGGGTTTTTAACCATTTTAAGTTCTCTTAGCAAAAAGCAAAAAGAATTGCAATATTTAAAAGATGTAGAAATACCAGAAAATTCGAAAGAAATTGGTAAGGCACGTGAACTTGGTGATTTAAAAGAAAATGCAGAATATCATTCTGCAAAAGAGAGACAACAGTTTTTAACAAAGAGATTAAATACTCTTATGTCTGAGATAGATGTTGCTAAGGTTATTGATATTAAAGAACTTCAAAGTTCTGTTGTTGGATTTGGAACAAAAGTTACTATGATTAATAAAGATACAGAACGAGAGGAGTCTTATTTAATATTTGGTCCTTGGGAATCAAATCCTGATGAAGGTATTATATCTTATAAATCACCTTTTGGGGAAAATTTGTTAGATTCTAAAGAAGGTGATAATCTTGATTTTGTTATAAATAATACTCATTTTCAATATTATGTTAAGAAAATAGAGCCTGCCAAAATTAATTGAGAGAGATAAGATGTCAAAATTAAAAGATCCAATGGATGATTCTTTAAAAAATAAATTGAACAAAGAAAAAGCCATTGAACTTGCTAGAGTGCAAATAGAGAAGGATTTTGGAAAAGGAAGTCTTATTAAAATGGGAGAATCTCCTGTAGGTAAATATTTAGAGAGCATACCTAGTGGTTCTATTTTGCTTGATGAGGCAATTGGTATTGGTGGGTATCCAAGAGGCAGAGTAGTAGAAATTTTTGGTCCTGAGTCTTCTGGTAAGACTACTCTAACTCTTCAAGCAATTGCTGAGATTCAAAAGACAGGTGGGATTGCAGCTTTTATTGATGCTGAACATGCTCTTGATCCTGTTTATGCAAAGGCCTTGGGTGTTAATATTAATGAACTTTGGCTTAGTCAACCTGATACAGGAGAACAAGCCCTTGATATTGCTGAATATTTAATTAGGAGTGGTGGAGTTGATTTAATTGTTGTTGATTCTGTTGCGGCTTTGACACCACAAGCAGAAATTGATGGCGAGATGGGTGATACTCAAATTGGGCTTCAAGCAAGACTTATGAGTAAGGCTTTACGGAAAATTACAGCCATACTTTCAAAATCTAATACTTGTATTATGTTTATTAATCAAATAAGAATGAAAATTGGTTTAGTCTTTGGTAGTCCAGAGACTACTACTGGAGGAAATGCTTTGAAATTTTATTCTTCTCTTCGTCTTGAAGTTAGAAAAGTTGAGCAAGTTATAGGCAGTTCTTCAGATAATGTTATTGGTAACAAGATAAGAGTTAAAGTTGTTAAAAATAAAGTGGCGCCTCCTTTTCGTAAAGCAGAACTTATAGTTTATTTTGGAAAAGGTATTTCGCGTGAGGCTAGTATATTAGATGCTGCTATTAAATATAATTTGGTGCAAAAATCAGGTTCTTGGTATGCTATAGGAGATGATAACTTAGGACAAGGTAGGGAAAATGTTATTGATTATCTTTTTAAGGAAAAAGCCCTTGCAAATGAACTTGAAAATAAACTTAGAAAAATAATATTTGAAAATCCTAGTCAAGATTCTCTTACGGTTGATATTTCTAAGAATGAGGAAAATAAAGAATAAAATAAGAAGAAATTATGAGTTTAGATAATTATTTGATTGTTTGTAATGATTTTAAAGGAGAAATAGGAATCTTTTTTGATTATATAAGAAATAAAAGGGAAATTCTTAAAACTTTTAATTTAAATAAAATAATAGAAGATTTTTTGGTGTTTTCTGAAAATATTGAAATGGATATTAGAGAATTAATTAAATTTTATTCTTTTATAACTAGTTTGCTTTATTTGAAAACTCAAATACTCTATCCAGTTAAGTTAAAAGATCGAAAATTTGTTGAAAGAGAAATAGTGAATAAATTGATGAAATTTAGTGATAAATATGTGATGTCTAAAAAGTTTGTTCGAAAAAAAGATGAAGTATGTTTAGATATATCTAAATCTTCTTTTTTAAAGGAAAATGTTGTCTTTTTAAAAAATATAGATGATGCTAAAAATTATATTGCTAATATTAATGAAATTAAGAGTAAAGATAGGACAATGAGGGTAAGTAAAGAACGAAATGATATTTTATCTGATAGGTTTAGGTTTAATATTGTCTTAGGTACTTATGATGCTAAGATTGCAGATAAAAAAACTAAAATTATGTCACTTTTGGCTAAAGAGGATAAGTGTAGATTTGAACTTTTATTGAATTTAGATGATCAATTTTACTTTTTGGAGAGATTTTGTTATTTTTTAATCGTTCTTGAATATAAAATGTCAAATGTTATAGATTTAGTTTATATAAATAATGAATTAATTGTAATCAAGGGAAGAGGTATTGACGAATATAAACAGCAAAGGGCTTAGAGTACATGTTTTTTTAGCAGAAAAAGGTATAGGTTCTAGGAGGTTTTGCGAAGAGCTTATAAAAAAAAATCTTATTAAAGTAAATGGCATTTTTGCTAAACTTGGAGATAAAGTTTTCTTAGGTGATAGGGTGGAGTATGGAAAACAAGTATTTGTTTTTCAAGATGCCAAGGTTGTAAATAAAATTTATATTGCTCTTCATAAACCTATAAATTACCTTTGTTCAAATTTTGATCCAAGGGGAAGAAAATTAGCAATATCTTTAGTGCAGCCTTTATTTAAAGAACGTTTATTTTCAATTGGTAGGCTTGATTTTAAAAGTTCTGGTCTTTTGCTCTTTACTAATGATGGTCAGTTTGCAAATAGTATTGTGCATCCAAAGAGTGAGATAGAAAAGGAATATATTATTGAGTCAAAGAGGGTTGTTAGCGAAGATTTGCTTGTTAATTTTAAGAATGGAATAAAAGTTGGTAATGAGCTTTTTAAGTTAAAATCTTACGTTATGCTTGGTAATAATACGGCCAAGTTAATTTTAACAGAAGGTAAAAATAGAGAGATACGTAAAGTTTTTTTAAGTAAAAATATTTTTTTAAAAAAAGTGCATAGAGTTAGAATAGGTAATATTACATTGAATAATTTGAAAGAAGGACAAATTAAGGTTTTGTCTTTAGCTAAAATTAATAAATTAAAGACTCAGTTTTTGGAGGCATTGATGTGATAATAGCAATTGATGGACCTTCAGCTTCAGGGAAAAGTTCTGTTTCAAAAGCATTGAGTATGAAATTGGGTTTTAAATTTATTAGTTCTGGTTATTTGTATAGAATAATAACTTTAATTGCTCAAAGATTTACTTTAAATGAATATGATTTGCTTAATGAGAGTAAGCTTGTGGAGCTAATATCTCAAAATGATATTAAATATAATGATAATGCTTTTCTTTTAAATGGTGTTGATGTTATAAGTCATATTTTAACTGAAAAAATAGATTTTCAGGTTTCTCTTTATTCTTCTTATGTAAATATTAGGGAGATTGTGAATAAAAAATTAAGAGAAATAGTTAAAATTCAAGGTGATGATTATATAATAGAGGGTAGAGATATTACTACTGTAGTATTTCCAGAAGCTAAGATTAAAATATATCTTGATGCTTCTGTTGAAGTGCGAACTTTAAGACGGTATAATCAAAGGGATGATGATATGGCTTTAATTGAACTGGAGCAGGCACTTGAGAAACGAGATGCAATTGATCAAAATAAAGAGTATGGTAAATTGAAGTTGGGTAAAGAGGTTTTTTATATTGATACAAGCTATAAAAGTTTAGATGATGTATGTGATATTATCATAAAGACGTTTAATTTGAAAAAAAAGTGATAGAGAGGTGAGAATGGAAAATCAAGAAGATTTACAAGAAAATTATCTAAAGGTTCTTGAGAAGGTAGAACTGGGTAGTAGTGTTTCTGGTATTGTTATAAATATTATGAAAGATTATGTACTTGTAGATATTGGTTATAAGTCTGAAGGTTTTATTAAAATTGATGAATTTGAGACCATTCCAAATGTTGGCGATAAACTTGATGCAATAGTGACAAAAGTAGGAGGAGAATTAGGTTTGGTTCTTAGTGTATCGAAACTTGATTCTCTTAATTTGCAAGATAAAATTGATGAATATATTGCAAATAAAAAAGTACTTAAAGGCAAAATTTTAGTTGAACTTTCAAGTGGATATAAAGTTCAGATTAATGATAATATTACTGGGTTTATGCCATTTTATTTAAGTTCTCAATTGAGAGATGAAAAATTAAAAAGAGGTTCTATAGTTGAATTTTATGTTATTCAGGCAGATAAATCTGATGGTCTTAGGCTTATTCTTGATAGGCGGACTTTAGAGAGAGAGCGAGAATTTTTGAAGCGAAAAGAGCTTGTTAGTTCTTATAGTGAAGGGGATATAGTTGATGGTATTGTTGAGAAGATTACAGATTATGGTGCTATTATAAAGATTAAGAATCTTGTTTTAGGAGTTTTGCATAAAAGGAATATTGCATTTAATCGTGTTGAGAATGTTGAGGATTTTATTCATGTTGACGATAAATTAAGATTGAAGATTATTAAGCTGAGTGCAAATACAGGCAAAATGGAATTATCCCTTAAGGCTTTAAAGGTAAATCCTTGGGATTCTGTTGAATCTAAATATAAGGTTGAGAGTATTGTAAAGGGAAAGATTGTTAAAATATTACCTTTTGGTGCTGTTGTTGAACTTGATAGTGCAATATCAGGATTTCTTCATATTAGTAATTTTTCTTGGGTCAGATCCATAAAAAGTCCTCAGGAGTTAGTAAAGGTTGGACAAATTGTAGAGGTTAAGATTTTAGAGATAGATAAAGAAAATCAAAAAATTTCTTTAGGTATTAAACAAGTCAATGAGAATCCTTGGAATAATTTGGCTGATAGATATGGTGTTGGGAAGGTTGTTCAGGGTGTTGTTAAAAATATTACCAAAACTGGTGCTTTTGTAAATATAGAAGAGGGCATAGATGCATATATTAGTAAATTTGATATCTCTTGGGTTGAAGAAGTTAGTCCTGAGAAATATTTTGAGATTGGTAGTTCTATTAGTGGTAAAGTTATAGAATTTGATGCAAAAAGACAAAATATTAAGTTGGGGATTAAACAATTAGAAGAAAATCCTTGGGATGATTTTTCTAAGAGTTATAAAAAAGGTGATGTTCTTGAAGTTGAAATTATGGAAAAGAAATCGAAGGGGGTTCAAGTAAGAGTTTATGGTAAAATTATGGGATTTATTAGTAAAATTCAACTTGGAGATACAAAAGAGTCTAGTTTGGAGACTTTTGAAAAGTTAAATGTTGGGGATAAAATTAAGGTTATAATTACCAATATTGACTTTAAGAATAAATTGGTTTTGCTTTCTTATAAGGCATATAAGGAACAAAAATCAAGTGAAGAAATTTCTTCTTATCTATTTAAGGAAGATGATGAGGAATCTTATAAGCCATTTGCAAATCTTTTAAAGAGGGATTCTGATGCTTAAAAATAAATTTTTTATCGGTATTCTTGCAGTTATTATTTTTGTAGGAATTATTATTTATTTTTATGATTTTACGGATATAAATTATGTCAAGGAAGGAGGAGAAATAGTAGAAAATCTTGAGCGAGATTTAAGTCTTTATTTGAAATCAAAAAATACTGAAGAAAGGAAAGATTTAGAATCTAAAATAGAAAAGGCTTTAAACAGTATAGATGATATTACTTATGAATTTCTTTCACGGTTTTATCTTGCAAAGTCTACTTATTCTCAGAGTAAAGGTTTGTATGAAGAAGCTCTTAAAGATTTAGATATTGTTATTGCTTCGAAATGGATTGAGCGAGAATTAGCTTATATTAATAAGGCTGTGATTTATGAAAAAATAGGACAAGTAGAACATGCTTTGTTAATGTATGATAATGTGATTAATCAAACTAAATTAGATTTTATGAAAATTAGGGCTTTGCTTGGAAAGGCAATATTACTTGAATTACAAGATAAAAAATTGGCTATTGATATATATGAGAAAATTGCTAGTTTTTCTTATGAAGATAACTTGTATATTAATATTGCTAAAAATAAGCTTTTTCAGCTTAAATAATTTGATTTGGTTTTTTATTTAAATGTGCAAGGAGGATTTAGTTATATTATATTTTTAAGTGTATTTTTTTTTATATTTGGTTGTGGAATTGAAGATATCGTTTTAGTTGATTCTCCTTCTGTAGTTGATAGTAGAGCTTCTAGGGATATTTTGGCTTTTAAATTACCTTATGGGTATTTTGATAAGAGTAGTAATGCTAAGGTTAGAGGTTTTGATATATATTATAAATTTTATCCAGAAGGTGCAAATCATAATTTTAGTGGTTTTGCAAGAAGTGTTCAGAGAGATTTTGATGCATTAAAGAGTGTTTTTAATAATGTTAGTGCATTTAATGTGAGAGGGTTTTATAAAATAAATTTAGATAGAGATCGTTTTTCAGGAAGTCCTACCTTAAAATTGGATAAAAGTTGGATTCAAGGTAAATTTCCTTTATATATTGAACTAAATTTTGAAAATTTAAGAAAAAGTATTCCTGGTTCAGCGTTTATTACTATAAGGAAGGGTAATGATTCTTCATCTCCTATTCTTAGAGAGATTAGGAATATGTACAGATCTTATGTTGTTGATGGTTTTTATACTGAATTTTTTGATGTTTTGAAGAAATCTAAAGTATCAGATAGTAAAGATAGACCATTTGATCTTAAACATATTAGTGATAGCTTTTTTACAAGAGATGTTTCTCCCAAGTATAATTTAGTGATTTTTGTTATGGCAGCAGGTAATGCTATTGAAGGTGATTTATATAGTGTTATTGTTAATTTAGGGACTTTAAACAGTTTTGAATTGTCAAATTAGTTGAAGGTAAGGTATGTTAGCATTTTTTTTTCATTTAATTTTAACTAATATTATTATTTCTTTTATAGTAAGTTTTTTTGTTGTTTTTTTTGGTATACTGCGATTTAAGTTTTTACTTATTTATTTTATAAGTTTTTTGGGAAGTGTTTTATTTTTATTTTTTATTCCTCTTTTTTATTCCGGTTATTATGATAGACAGATAGATATTTTATTTTATTTGTTTCCAATTATTGGTTCAGTAGTTTTGGTATCTTTATTAAGATTTTCTGAGAGGAGTAAGAATGATTTATAAAGAGAATTTTGAAATTGCACTTGTATCAAATTCCCTTGCTAGAATTGAATTTTTAAATGCTTTAAAGCTTAATTTTGTTTCTCTTAGTGTTGATATTGATGAAGATTTGATCATCAAATCTGGTGAGATGGAAATTACAAAAAAGATATCGCTTATTAAGCTTACTAATGCCATTGAAAAATATGGAAAAGATAAATGTTTAATTACTGTTGATACTTTAGTAAAAAATGATTCTATTTATATTGGCAAAATACAAGATGAAAAGGAAGTTTTTGTTAAAATAATGGAATATAGTAATAAGCTTGTTGAGGTTGAAACGAGTTTATGTATTTTTATTCCAGTAAAAGAAAAAATAGTGAAAGCTTGTGAAGTTTCATTTATTAAATTTAGAGAATTAACTCCTGATATCGTTTATCATTATATTTCTCTTGGATATTGGAAAGATAAGTCTGGAGGTATAAGTCTTAAAAATGGTGTTGCAGATATATTGATTGAATATATTAATGGTAATTATTCAAACATCGTAGGCTTACCAATTGGATTGTTTTATGATATTCTTATTAAAGAAAATGTAATTTCCGCTATATAAGTAGTGAGTAATAGCGAGGGATTTGGGAGGTTATTTTGGCAGTAATTACTATGAAAAGTCTTTTGGAGGCTGGAGTTCATTTTGGTCATCAGGTAAAAAGGCTTGATCCAAGAATGAAAAGATTTATCTTTTCAGAAAGAAATGAAATACATATTTTAGATTTACAAAAAACTCTACAAGGAATTAAAGATTCTTATGAACTTGTTCAGAGTGTTATAAAGAATGGTAAGAAAGTTTTATTTGTTGGTACTAAAAAACAGGCAAGTGAGATAATTGAACAGGAAGCCAAAAGGAGTGAGATGCCCTATGTTAATAATAGATGGCTTGGTGGGATGCTTTCAAATTTTAATACTATTAAGAAATCAGTTCAAAAATTAAAAAAATTGGAAAAAATGGAAGTTGATGGAACTTTTGAAATGATTAGCAAAAAGGAAGTTTCTCAAATTAATCGTGAAAAGTTAAAATTAGCTAAAAATTTGACAGGTATTAAGGATATGGAGGATCTTCCTGGTGCTATTTTTATAATTGATCCTAAGAGGGAACAGATCGTTATTAATGAAGCTAGGAAACTTGGCATTCCTATAATTGCGGTTGTTGATACTAATTGTAATCCAGATGTAATTGATTGTCCGATTCCTGGAAATGATGATGCAATTCGTTCTGTTGCTTTATTTACTAAGATAATATCTGATGCTATTTTAGAGAGTGATAAAGAGGTTGGCATTCAAATAGTTGAAAATTTGAATGAAGAAGATTTAATGAGCGAAATTGAAGTTAAGAATGAAAGGAAAGAATCATAAAATGTATATAAGGAGAGTAATATGAGTATTAGTCCTCAAGAAGTAAAAAGACTCAGAGATGCAACTGGTGCTGGATTTGGTGATTGTAAAAAGGCATTAAGTATTGCTGGTGGTGATTTTGAATTAGCTAAAAAAAAGCTTAAGGAGATGGGTATTGTATCTGCTGATAAGAGAAGTGGTAGAGATGCTAAGGAAGGTCGAGTTTTTTCTTATGTTAATACAGAAAGAGTGGGTCTTTTACTTATTGCATGCGAGACAGATTTTGTTGCTATGAATAGTGATTTTGTGGCTTTTGGAAATTCTTTGATAAAACAATTAGTCGAGAGTGGTAGAGATGTTCTTGATGAGCATCAAGAACTTGAAATTAAAAATTTGGCAGCCACAATTAAAGAAAATATTTATGTAAGTAAAATCTATATTTCTAATATTGCATCTAATGAGCTTGTGAAAAATTATCTTCATGGAGATCAGTCTAAGATAGGTGTATTTGTTAAATTTAAAATAGATGATGTTTTAAAAATGCAAGATGAAAAATTAAATAATTTTGCAATGGATTTAGCTTTGCATGTGGCAGCTTTTTCTCCTCTTTATTTAAGTGTTAATGATATTTGTCTTAATTATATTAAAGAACAGGAAGAAATTTTTATGAGACAAATGGAATCTAGTGGAAAACCTGAGAATGTAGTTAAAGGGATAATATCGGGAAAACTTAAAAAACATTTAGGAGAAATTGCCCTCTTAGAACAAGGGTTTGTAAAGGATGATAAACTTACTGTTAAAGAAAAAATAGAAGAGATTTCTAAGTTGATTTTAAGTAAAATAGAGGTGGTGGAATTTAAGTACTTAAGTGTTGGATAATAATTTGTGATTCTTTTGATTTTTTAAGGAGGTTTGAATGGAGGAATATAAAGCTTTATTAGATGAAAAGATGGGAAGGGTTGTTTTATCTCTTGAGAGTGAATATAAGTCTTTAAGAACCGGTAGAGTAAATAGCGCTCTTTTTGATAAAGTATTTGTTGATTATTATGGAGAAAAAACTCCTTTAACTAGGGTTGCTAATATTAGTGTTCCTGAGGCAAGGCTTATTGTCATTCAGCCTTGGGATAGAAGTTTGTTATCTAAAATAGAACAGGCTATACTCAATTCAGATCTCTCAATGAATCCTTCAAGTGATGGATCAGTACTTAGGATTAAGGTGCCTGTATTGACTATCGAGAGACGGAAAGAAATAGTAAAACAAGCAAAGAAAATAGCTGAAGATCATAAAATTGCAACTAGAAATATAAGGCATGAATTAAATAATAAAGCAAAAAAGCAAGAAAAAGATTCTCAGATTACTGAGGATGATTTACGACGAATTTTAGATGATATTCAACGAGATACTAATTTTTATATAAAAAAAATAGATGAGATTTTTGATTTAAAAGCAAAAGAGATAATGGAAGTTTAAGTTTATGAGTAGTAATTCCCTTCCAAGTCATGTTGGGATCATTATGGATGGCAATAGAAGATGGGCATTAAAAAAAGGTTTGTCATTTTTTGAAGGACATAAAGAGGGTTTAAAGCGAGCTAAAGAAATAGTGAAACGTTCTTGTGAATTGGGTATAAAGTGTTTATCTCTTTATGTTTTTTCTACAGAAAATTGGAATAGAACAAATTCTGAAATAGAACATTTGATGTTTTTAATTACCGATTATTTAAGTTCTGAATTTAAATTTTATGCTGAAAACAATATAAAGGTAGTGATTTCAGGTGATATTGAGACTTTAAGTCAAAAAGTCAAAAAATCGATTGAAGATGCTACTAATTATACAAAGAATTTTGATGGGCTTATATTAAATTTGGCTATTAATTATGGTGGTAGAAATGAAATAGTTAGAGCTACTAAGAAAATTTTAGAAAAAGGGTTATCAGTTGAAACTTTAAATGAGGTTGAATTTGCTAAGTTTTTAGATAATCAAGAACTTGGTGATCTTGATCTCTTAATTCGAACAGGTGGAGATATGAGAGTAAGTAATTTTCTTTTATGGAGACTTGCTTATTGTGAATTTATTTTTTCAAATGTTTTATGGCCAGATTATTTTGTTTTTCATTATGAGAGAGATTTGGAGTGCTTTAAGAATAGGAAGAGAAATTTTGGGAGATAAAGGTTTATTTAGTATTAAGTCTAAAAAGTTGACATTTGTTGCTCGACTTGGAACATTTTTATTTTTTGTTCCTTTGGTTTTGCTTTTAATATTTTTAGAGTTTAAGAGTTATTTGTTGATTAATATTTTAATTTTTATGTTTAGTGGAATTGCTGCAAAAGAAGTTAATGATTTACTTAAATTTAAGTCTGCTTCTGTTTCTAGTACTTTGTCTTTCTTTTTAGGGATATTCCCTCCAATTTTGACATATGTGCATTTTAATATTTTAGATTTAGGCATTAATATAGTATTTTATTTAGTTATAACTTTGGTTTTTAGTAACTGGATTGTCAATTTGGTTTTTATTAAAGAGAATGAAATTGTTAATTTTTTATCACAAGCAACTTCTATAATTTTTATACTCATATATCCAGGTATTTTGATGTCATTTATTGTTGCTATTACTACTTTGCCAAAAGCACCTATTCTTTTATTAATACTTTTTTCTATGGTTAGTGGTAATGATACTTTTGCCTATCTTTTTGGATATTTCTTTGGGAAAAATAGTTATAAGCCCACTATTATTAGTCCTAATAAAACTATAATGGGATTTTTTGGTGGTATACTATTTTCTGTCATTGTTGTACTTATTGTAGTAAGTTTAGGATTGATAAATTTAACTTATGGAGAAGCTATGATTTTTGGAGTTTTAATAGGATTTTTTACTATTATTGGTGATTTGTTTGAATCTGGACTTAAGCGTAGTGCAGGAGTTAAAGATTCTGGTAAAATTATTCCTGGTAGAGGTGGTGCTCTTGATTCAATTGATTCATATCTCTTAACAGGTCCTATATTTTATTTGTATTTATCGTAGTTTTGGGAGTCATTAATGTATATTTTTTTTAGTATTTTAGCTTTCACTTTTATAATATTCATTCATGAGTTGGGGCATTTATTTTTTGCAAGACTTTTTAAAGTTAAGGTTGAAGTTTTTTCTATAGGAATAGGACCCAGTCTTTTTAAAATCAAAATAAAGGATACTGAGTATAGATTTTCTCCTATTTTTTTAGGGGGATATTGTAAACTTAAAGGGTCTGAACATCTTGAACATGAACTTAGGTTAAATAAACAACTTGAAGCAGATAAAGATTCTATTTTTGGTATTTCTCATTTTAAAAGGATATTGATATATTTTGCAGGGCCTCTTTTTAATTTGATTTTTGCATTAATTGTTTTTATTGCAATTGAAATGATAGGAATTGTTTATCCTGATTATTCTAGTAAGATAATCGTTATTAATAAGAGTGCATTAAGTAAATTTAGAGATGGTGATGTTATATTGAGCGTTGATAATACTAATATAAAATATTATTCTGATTTAAAGAGAGTTCTTCCTTTAAAAAATTCTAGAGTGACCTTTACTGTTTTAAGAGATGGTGAGAATATTAGTTTTGAGGATAACACAAATTTAGATAAGTTCTTAGAAGAAATTAATCCTTGGATAGATCTTGTTGTTGCTAAAGTTAAAATTAATTCTTCAGCCGAAGTTGCTGGTCTTCAGCCGAATGATAGAATAGTAAGCATTAATGATGTGTCTATAAGTAATAATAGGGATTTAGACAATTTAATTTCTAAACTTGATGTTAATGTGGTAGATATTAAATATGAAAGAGATGGAGAAATTTTGACTTCAAAATTGGTATTTCAGGATATTAATAAAAATTTAGGAATTTATTTATTGCCTGGTTCGAAACGATTGGTGAGAGCAGATAATTTGGTAATTGCTTTTACAAATTCGTTTAATAAAGTTTTAGATATTTTGGGTCGCATTTTATATTCTATTGTTGAGTTGTTTACTAATTTTAGAAGTAATGCTAAGAATATCACAGGTCCTGTTGGAATGATTAATATTTTTGCTGGTTCTTTTTCTTTTGGAATATTGTATTGGCTTGATACTCTTGCTATTTTTAATTTACTTATTGCTGGTATGAATTTATTTTTTGTTGTAATTCCAATGCTTGATGGTGGTCAAATTTTGATTAGTTGTATTGAACTTTTGCGTGGAAAGAGATTTAAAGCAAAGATTATTTACTATTTTTATCTTTTTGGTATTTTGATGATGCTGATTCTTTTTGTATTAGGGCTTTTAAATGATTTGAGTAATCTTTAAAGCACTTTTATATTAATTTCGTGGTATAAAAATTTGAATTAATAAGGAAGTACATATTGAAACATAAACCAATAATGTGCAAATGATGCAAGTAGTATCAATATATGAAAGAAGTCATGCATTCTCATATTTGATATTGGGTTTAGATTTTTGCTTGTTGAATATACTATTCCTCCTATTGTATAAAGGATGCCCCCAATAGCTAGCCATAAAAATCCTTGTGTAGGGAGTATGTTGTAGATGAGTTTGATTCCAAATATAATACTCCATCCCATAATGATAAATATACATCCGTTAATCCATCCAGGACTATTTGTGTATATTGATTTAAAAATGATTCCTAAAATAGCAAATCCCCAAACGGTTGTAAGAATTATTTTACCATAAATATTAGGCATAAGAATTAGACATGGTGGAGTATATGTTCCTGCTATCAGTATAAATATTGATATATGATCAAATTTTCTAAATAGTTGTTTTATTTTGCTTCCCTTTGTAAATATATGATATAAGGTGCTCATTGTGTATAATAATGTCATTGATGAACCATAGATTAAAAATAATACTGCATGAAGATATTTTTTTAGATTGATTGATAGGGTGATAAGAATAGTTGTCCCTATAATTGATAGGATCATGCCAAATAAGTGAGATATTGAACTGAATAATTCATTTTTAGGTATTATACCATTATATGGTGATACGTTTTGATTTTTTTTAGACATAATTTACTCTTTTTTATATACTTTTATTTTAATAACATGTATATACTTCTTTATTTTAGGTATATTAGTGCAAAATAAGACATAAATCAAGTAACCTAAAATAATTTAACATAAAACTAGAGATTATGTTAATTTTATTATTAAATTTTTATATTAAAATCTAACTTTTTCTAAAAAAAGCAATATAATGTTGAATTGTCTTTAACTTTTAGATGGAGAGGTTCAGCGTGATAGGTTTTTTTAAAATTCTTAGATTTGCTAATTTGCAAAAATTTTCTAGTGCAGTGCGATTGCCAATTTCTGTTATTACGATTTTTTCTTTGATGCTTGGGATAGGGTCAGCATTTTTAAATCCTTCTAATTTATTTTATGTTGATAATGCTGTTTTGAAATTGATTTTAGGTCTTATTAGAAGTGCCAGTAATATTGTTATATTAAATATTCCTTTATTTTTTGTTGTAGGTATTACTGTTGGTGTTGCTAGAGTGCAAAAAGGTACTGCTGCGCTTTTAGGCCTTGTTGGATATTTGATTTTTAACGTTACTGAGAATTATTTTCTTGGGGTATTTTCAGGATTAGCTGAACCTGATTTGATGTCTTCTGTTGGACAAGTTAAAGTTTTAGGAATTCAAACTTTAAACACAGGTATTTTGGGTGGTTTATCGGTTGGGCTTTTAGTTGGTTATTTACATAATAGATTTTGTAACATTGAATTGCCAGGACCTTTTGATTTTTTTTCTGGAATTAGATTTGTTCCTATAGTGATTTTTCCCTTTTCTATTTTATTGGGAGTAATATTTTTTTTAATTTGGCCTTATCTTAATGAACTTATCACTTCTTTTGGATTTTTTATTGCTAAGTTAGATTATTATGGTAGTTTTTTTTATGGATTTTTGAACAGAATACTCATTCCTCTGGGACTTCATTCTATTTTGACATTTCCTTTTAATTTTACTTCTTTGGGAGGATCTGAAATAATTAATGATCAGGTTATTGGTGGTATTCAGAATATATTTTATGCTCAATTGTCAGATCCATATCTTACAAGATTTTCTTCAAGTATTTCTAGATTCAATAGTGGATTTTATCTTTCTATTATGTTTGGACTTCCTGGGGCAGCCTTTGGAGTTTATAGAGGAATTATTCATGATGATAAGCGTAAGATCTTAACATTGTTATTTTCAGGGGCTTTTGCGGCTTTTTTTACGGGAATTACAGAACCTTTAGAGTTTTTATTTGTTTTTACAGCGCCTTTACTTTATTTTGTGCATGCTATCTATACTGGATTTGCATTGTTAATTGCTAATATATTTGATATTTCAGTTGGTATGACTTTTTCTGCTGGATTTTTGGATTTTGTTATGTTTGGGGTATTACAAGGGCATGATAAGACAAATTGGTTATATTTATTACCATTAGGTTTGTTATTTTTTGCTTTGTATTATTTTACTTTTAAATGGATTTATAATTATTTTGATTTTCAGATTCTTGGTGTTGGAGAGCCGTTTTTTGTTGGAAGTGAAGGTGAAGTTGAAGGGATGGGGATTGCTCATTTAGTAGTGCAAGGACTTGGAGGTCTTGATAATATTCAAGAATTTGATGTTGTATCGACAAATTTAAACTTTGTGGTTTTCAGTCCAGAACTTAGGTTTGAAGATTTTCTTAAAAAAACAGGTGCTTTGAATATTGTTACAATTGGTAATACAATTCAAATTGATTATGGAACAAATGTTTATTATATAAAACAGGCTATTGAAAATTATTCTCCCAAAAGTCTTTTTAAAGCCAGCGTTATTGTTGCATCTGATAATGTAAGACAAGGAATTAAAGCATATATTGAGATGAAAGAAGATGATAAGCGTGAAAAACAAGGATCAACAGGGAAGCTTTATAAACTTAATAAAGATGATAAGGATTAAACTTGAAAATATGATGTAAAGTTATGTATTTGTAATTATTAAATAGTAAACTATTTTTTATTATTTATTTAAGTATCTTTTTGGAGAGATGAAAATGTGGCGTTGGGAGTATAGGTTGTAAAAAAAGTATTGAGGGTAAAAATTATTTGAATTTTGTTGTTAAAAGAATGAATTTTATTTCTGAAATAGTGATTGGTTGTTAGTTAAAGGTTATACGGATAATCAACTTGTGATTTATTGCTATTTATCTGTAATTAATTATGATGTTATAATTAATTATGTACATTGTTATTAATGCTGAATTTTAAAAAAACATGCAAGATTATAGGCTACTGCAAAAATTTCATAGAATATTTTTTAATGATATTTTATCGTGGATTAATTTTTAGTAATAGTAAGTTAGAATTTTAGTTATTGAAAAAGAATACATTGAAAAAGAGATTTTTGTTTTATAATAAAAAAATTTATCGTTTATTATCGAGTATTGAAGGCATCTGATCGTTTTTTATGAATAATTAAAAAATGAATAATAAAAGAAGTTCAATTGTCTTTTATCAAGAATTGAAAAAATTGAAGCGTTTTTATATACTTTACATAAATAATACATTATAGCGTTAATAACCTTTGCCATAAATTAGAGAAATTTATGGTGCAATTAAGACCATAAGGAGTTGGAATGATAAAGAAGTATGAAGGTTGTTTTTTATTTAGAAGTGAAGAGCTTGAATATAAATCTGCTTTGGAAGAAGTAAAAAAACAGCTAGTAGCTTTTGGTGCAGTTGATTTTGTTGAAAATTCTCTTGGAGAGAGAGCACTAGAATATCCTGTTAAAAAACAGTTACGTGGTAGGTATGAAATAATAGAATTTAAAATGACAAGTGATAATTTAAAAGAGCTTGAAACACAATTAAAGCTTATTAAAAATTTGCTTAGATGTATGATTTTGGTTAAAATTAACAGAAAAATTAGTGTTAAGAAAGTTAAAAGAAGAAATTTTAGAGAGTATAGAGATAATAGAGATATTAAAGAAAAAGAACAACCATCAGAGTCTAATGTTGCTGCTGATTTGAATGTAAATTGAGGAGGTTGTAGATGGCCGACATTAATTCCTTGGTATTGTCTGGTAGACTTACTAGGGATTCTGAACTTACTTATACTGATTCAGGTATGGCTATTCTTAAGTTTGCTTTGGCTAACAATAGAAGAATCAAAAAGCTTGATGAATGGATTGATTATGCTCAATTTTTTGATTGTGTCATTTTTGCTAAAAGAGCTGAAAGTCTTAGTGCTTTTCTTAAGAAGGGTAAACAAGTTGTAGTTAGTGGTTCGTTAAAGTATGAGAGTTGGCAAGATAAAAATACTGGGGATAAGAAAAGTAAGTGCAGTATTTTGGTAGATGAAATTCAGATGTTTGGAGCATCTACTGCTGTTGCTCAGGGAACAAGCAATGTTGATTTTGAAAGTTATAAGAAGCCAGATTCATTTAAAACTATTGATTTTGATAATGGTTTTAATGAGGATATACCTTTTTAGGAGTTTTAATTTATGTATAAAGATATAGATTCTCATCAAAGAGATTCAAGAACCGATGGACATCAGGATGGTTTTAAAAAGAATCCTAATTTTAGATTTTTTAAGAAAAAAACATGTAAATTTTGTGATATGGATAGAGTTCCTGATTATAAAGAGTTTGATTTCCTTAAGAAATTTATTACAGAACAAGGAAAAATATTGCCTAGAAGAATTACAGGTACTTCTGCTAAACATCAGAGACGTCTTGCACTTGAAATTAAAAAGGCTAGATATATGGCTTTACTTCCTTTTGTAAAGAAATAATGAAGGAGAAGTTATGAAAGTTATTTTAAGAGAGGATTTTATTAATCTTGGCAAAGAAGGTGATATTGTTGATGTAAAGGATGGTTTTGCTAGAAATTATTTGTTGCCAAAAGGTTTTGCTGTTTTTTCAAATAAACATAATATTGATATTTTTTCTCAAAAAAAGAGAGCGATACTTAAAAGACAAGAAACAAGAAGAAAAATGGCAGTTGAGCTTAAAGAGAAACTTGATAAAGTGAATTTAGAGTTTGTAATGCAATCTAATGATAGTGGTAAATTATTTCATAGTATTAATAGTTCAAATATTGCTGATGAACTTTTGAAACTTGGATTTGAGATTGAGAGAAGAAAAATAGATATGCATCATGGTGCATTAAAAGCCTTTGGAACTTATAATGTTACTATTAAGCTTTATGAAGGAATTAGTTCTGTAATTACGGTTGAGATCAAAAGGGAAGAGAAAAAAAATCTTCTTAAAAAGTCTAAAAGTGTTGAAAAAGAAGTTTAATAGAGAGGGGCATAGCTTGTGGCTTTTACTTCGATAAGCACAGCCTCTACACTTCTTTTTAATGAAGGTGCAGAAAAGGCGGTTATTTCAAGTATATTCTATAATCCGGGGAAAGTAGAAGAGGCTTTATTATATTTAAAACCGGATGATTTTTATAATCAAAATCATGAAATGATTTTTAAAGCTATGATTTCTCTTTATGAGAAAAGAGAGAATATTGATCCGATAACTGTATTTGAGGAGGTGTCTACTATAACTCCTAAGTCACAACTCTTAAATAATTTGAAAGCTTTAACAGGTTTGCAAGATTATTTAAGTTTTCTCTCAGGTTATCTTCCAACTGATAAGACTATAAATATTTATGCAAAAATTGTTAAGGAACATCGTATTAGGAGAGATATTGCAAAAATTTCTAGAGAACTAAATGATTTGGCTAATGATTCTACAAAGAAAGTTGAACAATTTGTTGAAGAAGCACAAAGACAAGTTCTTTCAATTGAATTGGATTGTTCTAATAAAAATCTTAATCATGCAAAGGTAATTGCTGAAAGGGTTCATGCTGAAATATATGAGAGGAGTGTTAAGAAACGAGAAGTTGATTTTGGTATTCCAAGTGGTTTTAAAAAGGTAGATAGTCTTATTGGTGGATTTAGAGAGAGTGATTTTATCATTATTGGTGCTCGTCCTAGTGTTGGAAAGACAGCATTTGCATTAAATATTGCATCCAGTATAGCCTTAAAGGGTGATAAGAAACGAAGAGTAGGATTTTTTTCGCTTGAAATGACCTCTGATGCTTTAATTAAAAGAATAATAGCATCTCAGGCTAATATTGATGGTTTTAAAATTCAAAATAGTATTTTGTCAGGACATGAAATTAAGGCAATTAATGATGTTGTAAATGATATTAGTAATTCTGAATTTTATATTGAGGATACTGCAAATATCAGTTTGTTAACGCTTGCAACTCAGGCTAGAAAACTTAAGAGATTTTCAGGTATAGATATACTCTTTGTTGATTATATTAGTCTTATTTCTCTTGAAAGTAAAAATGTACCAAGGCATGAGCAGGTAGCCTCAATTAGTAAAGCTTTAAAAGAGCTTGCTAGAGAACTTAAAATACCAATTGTTGCTCTTTCACAGCTTACAAGGGATACTGAGGGGCGTGAGCCTAGTCTTGCTAGTTTAAGAGAATCAGGTGCATTAGAGCAAGATGCAGATATTGTTATTTTACTTCATAGAGATAAGGATTTAAAGAGCAGTTCTGATGATGATTATGGAATTGTAAATGCTATTGACACTAAAGTTATTGTTGCTAAACATAGAAATGGTCCTACGGGTAGAGTTGATATATTATTTTTGCCACATGTTGTTAAATTTGTTAATAAAGAACATGAAATGGACTATTATTTATAAGATATATTTATTGTTTTACTTTTTTGATGTTTAAGGCGTTTTAGGTATTAAATATTAATTTTTATGCCGATTCCAATGTAGTTGCAAATGAATTTATGTTTTTCTAACGTGTGATTGTTTGTGTTATAAACAAGAGGAGAATAATTCATTTTTGTAAATATTTTTATGTTGTATTTTGTTTTATTATATGTAAAGGCATTTATATTTACCCCGGGTTCAATTTCAAATCCTGTTTGTAATGTATCTTTTATTTTTAATGGTCTGTAAATGGATTTTATATCTTTTTTGTCTTTATTGTAAGCTAAAAACAAACCAGAAGCTATATATAAAATGAGCCGATTTTTTGTAAAAAATTCATATGTTATTCCAGATGAAAATTTATTTGTACGGCTGTTTATTTCATGTGCATTAATATCATAATTTGCTGAAATTGCGAAATAATAGCTTAATTGAGGTATTATTTCGTAATATATTATATTCCTAGTTTGAAACGGAAGCATAATATCATATCCTATAGAGAAATTGTGATTTAAGAGATATAAGTTATTTTCTATAGGATTATCATATTCTTCAGTGATAATTATTCCAAATCCTCCTACGCTAAAAAAATTTTCTTTATTTGAAAAATTTTTTAAATTAAGATTATTTATCGAAAAGAAATTTTTGGAATGAAGTTTATATTGAATGCCGATACCAGTTTCTGCTTCTTGTATTTTCAAGTATGTTTCTATATCTTTTATTTTGCTTTGAATTTGATAAAAAAGTTGTGTTTCAATTCCTATAAATTGATTTTTAAAATCCATTGAAATGCTTGTTTTAAAAAAGTAATCTAAAAAATAAGATAAATCTATATAATTTTCGAGATAAAAAAAACCCATGTAAGAGTAATTTATGGCTGTACTTATGAAACCTCTATAATTGTAATGTTCATAATTTTTAGGAATTGGTCTTAATTGTCTTAGAGCAAAGTGAACCGCTCTTTGTATTAAAGAGCCACCCCAATTGCCATAGAGTAAATTTTTAATTCCAATACCAATATTAAGATTTCCAAAATATTGAGTTTTTGTTTTGAATAAAATTGGGAAATAATACATAAATCCAAGCTCTAATAGATCAATTCTTTTTCTTAGTTGTTCGGGACTTTCTTTATTTCCCCTAAAGGTTAACATGTGTGCTTCTGCATTTATTATAAAACTATATTTTGATTCATGGATGAATATTAAAGAGCCACTTCTTAGGTCATCAAAGAAATCACTTAGAGCGAATCCAAAACCATCGTTTAATTTGTCAAAATGGTATTTATCAATTCCATCATTTTGATATTTCATTAGATAATTGTAAGCATGGGAATTGATAGCTAACATTATAATTATTGTTTTAAAGCTAACTTTTGCTAAGTACATTTATAGATTAATACTACCATGTTTTGATATAAATTAACCATTTTATTTTCAAGTAAATGAAAGTTGTATTTAATAATTCAGTATTTTTAATGATAATTTTTATTAAATCATTTATAATTGTTAAATACATTATATCGTATTGTGTTTTACTTGTTAATATTGAAATTATTATTTTTGTTTGGAGTTATTTATGAAAAAAATAGCGATTATTGGTGGCCTTAGATCTCCTATTACTAGGTTTGGAGGAACATTGAAGGGAATGAATATTGTTGATGTGTCTGCTGATATTGTTAAGGTTTTGCTTGAAAGGAATAGTATTGATAAAGTGGATGAAGTTATTGTTGGAAATGTAATCTCAGCGGGACTTGGTCAAAATATTGCCAGGCAGATTACTTTGAAAACTGGTTTGGGAGAAGTTACCCCTGCTTTTAGCGTAAATAAAGTTTGTGGTTCAGGACTTAAGTCTTTGGAACTTGCATTTAATTCTATATCTCTTGGTGAGAGTGAGGTTGTTGTTGCAGGTGGAGTAGAAGATTTGAGTAATGCACCTTATTTGTTGCCAAGAAATGTCAGATTTGATGGTTTGAAATTTGGAGACTTTAAAATAGAAGACTCAATATATAAAGATGCTTTAGTTGATACTCCAAGTTCTACTGTGATGGGTATTACAGCAGAAAATTTAGCAGAAATGTATGAAATTACAAGAGAAATGCAGGATCAATTTGCATATAATTCTCATATGAAGGCAAAAGTTGCAAGAGATAGTGGGTATTTTAATGATGAGATATATCCTTTATCAATTTTTGATAAAAAGACAAAACTTAAAAATGTTGTGTCTAGTGATGAGGAAATACGTGATAATTTAAGTTTAGAAAGGCTTGCTTCTTTAAAACCTGTCTTTAAAGAAAATGGGACTATTACTGCTGGCAATTCTTCTAGTTTAGATGATGGAGCTTGTTTTTTAATATTGGCAAGTGAAGATTTTGTTCATAAAATGAATGTGAAACCTTTGGCTTATATTGGTGGTTTTAAGAGTGTAGGATTAAATCCTTTGCATATGGGATTTGGAGCTTTTCTTGCTATTGAGGGAATTATAGAAAAGTTTAATTTAAATCCAAATGAAATTGATTTTATTGAAACAAATGAAGCTTTTGCAGCACAGTCTTTGAGTGTTTTGAAAGCTTTACGTAAAAAATATGATATTAAGGATAATATTGTTAATGTTAATGGAGGGGCTATTGCATTAGGTCATCCATTTGCAGTTAGTGGTTCAAGGATTTTATTGACCCTTGCACGTCTTATGAGTATGAATAATAAGTCAAAAGGAATTGCTTCTCTTTGTATTGGGGGTGGTCAAGGTATAGCAGCCTTTTTATATAGGTAGATAATATTATTTTGAAACTAGATTTAAGTTTAATGTTTTGTTAAAATTTTATGAAGCGATTTAGTTTAATTTGATATAAGGGTAATTTTTATGGGTAATTTTTTGTGTTTTTTATTATTTTGTGTTTTAGGAATAACTTCTTTTGCTCAGAATACTCCTGTTGTAATTATTAATTTGCATAGTAATGAAATTATTACTAAAACAGAGTTTGAGTCTAAAGTTAATACATTGAAAAAAACACAAGGTAGAGATTTAAATAATATTGAAAAAAAGCAAGTTTTACAGGTTTTAATTGCTGATGTACTTTTTGGTCAGGAAGCTTTAAAACAGGGAATTAAAGTTGCAGATGATGAAGTTATGCAAACAATTAGAGCTCAGTTTGGACTTGCAAGTCTTACAGATGAACAAATTAAACAGATGATAGAAAGTCAAGGAACAAATTGGAATGAGCTTTTAGCTTCGATGAAGAGATCTCTTGCTGCGCAAAAATTAGTTCTAAAAATTGCTCAGCCTAAGTTTTCAGAGATAAAAGCTCCAAGTGAAAAAGAAGTAATTGAATATTATGAGGCTAATAAAACTAAATTTGTAAATCCTGATATAGCAAGAATTAGTCATGTTTTCTTTTCGTCAAAAGATAAAAAAAGGTCAGAGGTTCTTGAGCAGGCAAAAGATATTGCAAAGCAAATAAAATCTAGTAAGATTACTTTTGAAGAGGCTGTTAGAAAATATTCAAATGATGAAGGTTCTAAGGTTAAAAATGGTGATCTTGGATTTTTGGCAAGGGGTGATCAAAGTGCTCAAAATGTTCTTGGTGCAGACTTTATTAAAGAGGTTTTTGTGCTTAAAAAGGGAAATGTTTCTAATCCAATATCATCAAAGGAAGGTTTTCATATAGTGAAAGTTACTGAAATGTATTCTCAAAAATTTTTAGGTCTTCAAGATAAGATATCTCCTAATGTGAATATGACTGTAAAGGATGCTATTAAAAATAATATGATTAATGTTCATCAACAGCAAATTGTTGCTAAAATACAACAAGAAATTTATGATAAACTCAATAAGTCTGCTAGTATACAAATTTTGGATTCTAGTCTAAAATGAAGAGAATATATTTATAATATTGGTTATGAATTTGAGACATAAGGCTAGGGTTTTAGCTTTTCAAAAAATTTACAGTATTGATGTTAACTGTAAGGCAAAGGATAATATTTTTGATATTTTAAGTTTTGAAGAGAATGAGATAGATTTGGATGGGGATTTAAAGTTATTTTATTCTGTTTTAGTTAATGGTACTTATGATAATTTAGAGTCTATAGATAAATTAATTAGTGGTATTTCACTTAATTGGCGTTTAGATCGTATGGATAAGGTTGATCTTGCTATATTAAGAATGAGTGTATATTCACTTAAGTTTCAAAAGTTAGATGTTCCTAAAAGGGTTATAATAGATGAGGCTATTTTAATTGCTAAGAAATATGGCAATAAAAATTCTGATAAGTTTGTTAATGGTATACTTGATGCTTTGTTAAAAGATATGGAGAGTTCTTTTGAAAACAAATAGGTTATTGTTGTTTTTTATTTTGTTTTTAATTTTTTTTGTATCAATTTTTGTTTATTTGAGCTTAAATCCATATGTTTTGTATATATTAAAGGGAGAAAGGGATTTTAATGAAGTTATTATAGAAATTGATAATTATATTTCAAGTGGGAATTTAGATAGTGCAGAGAAAGCAATTAAATTTTATTCTTATTATGCTGATACTGAATATAAGTGGCTTTCTCTTGTTAAGAGAGCAAAGCTTTATTCTGATAAGATCAATCATTATGTATTGATGAGAAATATTCTAGATTTGAGTGTTAAAAGTTTGCCAGGGAATTTGAAGCTTAGGGCACTCGAAGTATATTCAAAACTTAAAGTAGGAGCTGTTTTAGAAGCTTATGATGTTGCTAAGCAGTATTTATTGGGATATAAAGAATATAAATATTTATGTGATGAGGCTTTTATTAAAAGTGTGATTTTAAATTATGATGTAAAAGACATAAAGAGTTTTTTAATTAAAATGGAACAAGAAAGAGATGCTCTTGCATTTGAGACTATAGGATTCAATCTTCAAAATAATGCGTTTTTAATTAATGCAATGCTTTTGTATATAGATAAAAAAGATTTGGATGCTGCTAAGAGAATACTATTAAAAATAAAAGAAGATAAGGATTTTGCTAAAGAACTTGCTTATATTTCTTATGGTCTTGATAATTTGGATTTTACTATTGCCAATCTTAAACTTCTTAGTGACAATAGTGAACCTAGTTTGATGTTTTTGTTAGCGGATGCTTATTTGAAGAAGGGAGATATTCATAATGCTAAGAGTGAATATTTGAAACTTTATACAGATTTTCCTGATTATAGTATGATGATATATCTTGGGCTGGCATTTATTGCAAAGAAAGAAAATGATTTAAAGCGTGCCATTACTTATCTGAATAAGGCCAATGAAAAATTTAAAGGAAATGAAATGATGAATTATTATTTGGCTAGTATGTATTTTGAAATTAATGATTATTTTAATGCAAATGAGATTGTAAAAAAATATAAAGATAATCCTTTATTCTTTAAACTTTATTTTATTTTAAATTATTCAAATTTAAAATATGAAGCTAAAAAGTCTTTTTTATGGCGTTTGTTTTATAGATCAAACTATGGTAGTGATATTGCACAATTTTTGGCTTGGAATTTACTTCTTTATTCTGATTTAAAGGATTTAGATTTGTTCTTTAATATTTATAATCCTGTTGATGAAATACAAGATTGGTATTATTTTTATAAATTTTATTATTTATTTCTGAAAAAGGACTTGGCTGTTGCAGAAAAAATACTTTTGCGTGAGCAAACGAGCAAGTATTTGTATGGTGTGTATTATAATTTTGGGGTTCTAAGGTTTTATCAAAAAAATTATAAAGAATCAGAAGAATATTTTAGTAATGCAGTTTCGCTTTTACCTTTTGCTCTTGATGATAAGAGTAGCATTAATTTAAGAGAGCGTGAGGATATAGCAAAAATATATTTAAAGCGAGGGATTAATTATCTTTATTTAGGTGAATTTGAAAAAGGACGAGAGGCCATTTCAATTGCTAATTCTTTTTATGAAACTAATGAGGGTAAACTTTATATGAACATGATAAAGATATTTAAAGAGAGGAATTAAATATTTGAAATTAAGATTAAAATCTAGAGAAGAAATTGAAAAGATTAAGGCATCAGGTAGACTTTTAGCTCAAACTTTTTTGGAAATTGAGAAAAATATTGTTCCTGGAATTAATACTAAAACACTTGATTTTATAGCTAGTGATTTTATTATTAAAAATGGAGGCAAGTCTGCTTTTAAAGGATATAATGGATTTAAAGGGACTATTTGCGTTTCTATAAATGAAGAAGTTATACATGGGATTCCTGGGAATAGAATGCTTAAAAATGGAGATATTGTTAGTGTTGATTGTGGTGTTGTTTTAGATGGGTTTTATACTGATATGGCTAAAACTTTTAAAGTGGGAAGGGTAAGCTCTCAAGTTAGTCAATTATTAGAAATTACAGAGGCTGCTCTTTATAAAGGGATTAATGAGATGAAGGTTGGTAATCGAATTTTAGATATTTCAAAAGCTATAGAAAATTATATTAAACCATTTAAGTTTGGGATTGTTAGGGAATATACGGGACATGGTGTTGGTTTTTCGTTGCATGAAGAGCCAAGTATTCCAAATTATTATGATCCTTTTTTTAAAAATATTGAAATACAGGAAGGTATGGTTTTAGCAATTGAGCCTATGGTAAATTTAGGAAGTCATAAAGTTTCTCTTAAGGGTGATGGTTGGACAGTATTTGCATCTGATCTTAGTTTTTCTGCTCATTTTGAACATACTGTTGCTGTTATTGATGGTTTGCCTTTAATTTTAAGCAAAGTTTGATAATACTTAAGTAAATATTTAAAAGATTTGGTTTTATATTATGGAGGTGTATAAAATGAATAAAAATTTTATTTCCGTGTTTTTTGCTAGTTTTTTAGCTTTAGCTATTGGATTTTTTGTTGGAATAGGTTGTTTGAAATCTGAAAAAAATACTATTGTTTTTGCACAGGAGAAAGGAGATGCTGTACACTCTCTTCAAGATTCTTTTAGAGAAGTATCTAAAAAGATTTTACCATCAACTGTGGAAATTTATGCTACTGGAACAATTAAAACGCGCGATCCTATGCAATTTTTCTTTTTCTTTGATATTCCAGGGCTTAATCTTGAAAAAAAAGCACAATGGGGTGGTTCTGGCGTTATTATTGGAAAAGACTCTAAGAATCCAAATTTGTTTTATGTTCTGACAAATAGTCATATTTTAGAAAATGCTAGTGAGTTTGAAGTTGGAACTTATAATAATAAAAGTTATAAAGCTCAGTTAGTAGGGAAGGACGATAAAAAGGATATTGCATTGGTTAGTTTTGAGGCTGATGGTGCGGCAGATATTGGGGTAGCTGAACTTGGTGATAGTGATAAACTTGAAGTGGGAGATTGGGTTATAGCTGTTGGAAGTCCTTATCACTTTAGTTTTTCGGTTACAGCAGGTATTATTAGTGGTCTTCATCGTTCTTTTAATCCTAATTTAAAAGCGAGAAATTTATTTATTCAAACAGATGCGGCTATTAATCGTGGTAATTCTGGAGGACCTCTTGTTAATACTAATGGAGAGGTTATTGGTATCAATTCGTGGATTTCGTCTCCTTCTGGAGGAAATATTGGACTTGGTTTTGCTATTCCTATTAATAATGCTAAGAGTGTTTTTGATGCATTAATGAGTGGACAAAAGAGTGAGTCAGCTTGGATGGGCGTTGCATTTCATCGTTTGAGATCTAAAGATGTAGAATTTCTTAAAAGCTTAGGTTATGAGGATGAGTCTGTCTCATTAGCAATTGTTGCAGGTGTTTATGATGGTTCTCCAGCTTTGAAAGCAGGATTTAGAGCTGGTGATGTGATTAGCAAGATAGATGGTGTTGCAATGAATCTTTTCTTTGATGTTAAGCAATATATTAATGATTTTTATGCTAAGGAAAAAATTAAAGTTGAAGTTTTAAGAGGACAAGAGACAAAAACTTTTGAAGTGGAACTTGGTGTTATGCCTACTAATAGTGATAAGGAAAAGGGAAATACTTTAGATTTAAAATTGATGCCAGGCTTTACTGTTTATCCTTTAACCAAAGAGGTTAGGGTACAACTTGGTTTGAGAAATTGGATTAATGGAGTTGTTGTTGACAGTATTGACTCAACTTTGGGTACTAATCCTCAAATTGCAACAGGCGATATTATTATGATTGTTAATTCAAAAAATGTTAAAACTTTAAGAGATTTTTATGATGCTATTAAGCATGGAAAAAATAATTATAGTATTTTAAGAAATGGACAAACTTTAAAAGTGTCTCTTTAATAATAATAATTTTATTTTTTGTATAAGGCTTGAAGAATTAACATCTTTAAGCCTTTAGGAATGAAACTTGATAATTCTATTTTGTATGATGAATTTTTTTACTTGAGAGGATAAATTTTATGTTTTATTTATAAATATAAAGAGGTAATATTGGGATAGAGATTTGTATTTAAGTGTATTAGTATGAATAATGCTGTTTATTTTTATAAATTTTCTTAAGTGCAGTTCAAGTTATAAATTGTTTTTTAGCATTGAGAGAGTATTGAATATATGAGTATGAGTTACATTGAAGAGATAATTGATTTTTTTGAAATAAATCTTAATTTTGTGTGTTTTGAGGTGTTATACAAATGAAAAAATTCGTTTCTTATGAAGATATAAGAATAAATGGTCTTAAGCTTGCTTATAAGATTTATAAAGATGGGTTTATTCCTGATATTATGTATGTGTCTTTGAGAGGTGGAGCTTATCTTGGCAATATTATTAGTGAGTTCTTTAAATTTATTAAGCTAGAAAAGCCCCTTCTTTATGCGGCTGTTGTTGCAAGATCATATGATGTTTCAAACAAGCAAAAAAAAATAATGATAGATGGATGGACTTATGATCCGAAATATTTAAGAGCAGGTGATAATGTTTTATTTGTTGATGATATCTTTGATACTGGTCGTACAATTATTCATTTGCGAGAAGAAGTTTTAAAGAGAGGGATAGATAGTCAAAATGTTAGAATAGCTGTTTATGATTATAAAGAACGTGGACATATTGATTATGAACCTGATTATTATGTTAATAAATATTCAGATGAAGAGGAATTAACTACTTGGATACATTACAGTAATCATGAGTTAATTGGATTGTCAGAAGATGAATATAAATTAAATTTTGTTAATTTAGATAATGAATTATTAGATATTTTAAAATTTTTATCAAAAAAACTTTAATTCTGTTCAAGCTTAATATATTCTAGTTCGTTATAGCCTCTTATGTTTAATGCTTTTGTTATTTCTCCTAAATTATCTTCCAGGATAGGTCCAATTAAAGCAAAATCTTTTTTTATGTTTGTATTTATATTATTTAGTAATTTAATTTTTTTAAATCTATCCTTTATATTGGTTGGATAGACTTTAATGTTATACCATACATTTTTTTCTGAATTTGCTTCTTGTATGTTAATTTTATCTTGCGGATAATATATTTTTTTTGATTTTTTTATTTTTACAGTATCATTTGTTTGGTTATTTATATGTTTTTTATTATAAGATTTAAAATCTGTGTTTTTTTTTCTTTTAATTTCATGATGATAATTAATTTTTTTGTTTGGATAATTGATTTTATTGGATTTATTTATTTTAGGTGTTGTTTTATTGGTTTTATTTGTGATTTCTTCTTCTACATTTAAAAATATTTTGAAATCGTCTTTTAATTTTTCATTTGCAAATAAGACTAGTACTGATGACATCAATAGCATTTTATACAAAATTTTGATTTGCAATGTTTTTCTCCTTTCGAAAACTCTTTATTAGAAATGAAGAGTTTTCGGAGTTCTTGGAAATGGTATAACATCTCTAATATTAACCATTCCTGTTGTATATTGCAGTAGTCTTTCAAGTCCAAGTCCAAATCCAGAATGCGGAGCTGAGCCAAATCTCCTTAAATCTAAATACCAATTAAGAGTCTCTGTTTCTAAGTTTAGCTCTTTTATTCTATTATTCAATTTATCTAGATTATCTTCTCTTTCACTTCCTCCAATGATTTCTCCAATTCGTGGAACTAAAATATCCATTCCTTTTACAGTTTTGTTGTCTTGGTTCATTTTCATGTAAAAGGCCTTAAATTCTTTTGGATAATCAATAACTGTGGTAGGTTTTTTAGTAATTTCTTCTGTTAAATATCTTTCATGTTCTGTTTGTAAATCCATGCCCCAATAAGGTTTTATTTCAAATGTTTTTGTTGCATTTTCAAGTTTTTTGATTGCTTGAGTATAGGTAATAACTTCAAATTTAGAATTTATTACGTCTTCAATCTTTTTTATTACTCCCTTTTCAATGAAATTGTCAAAAAATTCCATATCTTCGGAACAGTGATTTAAGGTTTCTCTTAGGACGTATTTTAAAAAATCTTCTGCTAAATTTATGTTGTCTTCAAGCGTAAAAAATGCCATTTCAGGTTCAATCATCCAGAATTCTGAGGCATGGCGCGTTGTATTTGAATTTTCTGCTCTGAATGTAGGACCAAATGTATATATTTTTGATAAAGCCATTGCATAAGCTTCTCCATGCAATTGTCCAGTTACTGTAAGAAATGCTTGTTTGCCAAAAAAATCATCTTTAAAATCAACTTCTTTTTTGTTTTCAATGTTATTAAGGTTTAGGGTAGATATACGAAATATTTCACCTGCTCCTTCTCCATCATTGGATGTAATAATGGGTGTATGGATATAAAAAAAGCCGTTTTTTTGAAAATATTCGTGAATTTTATAGGAAATTTGGTTTCTAATTCTGGCAACAGCACCAAATGTATTAGTGCGAATTCTTAGATGAGAGATTTCTCTTAAAAATTCAAAAGAATGTCTTTTTTTTTGTAAAGGATATATTTCTTGATCTGATTCCCCAATTATATAAAAATTTGTTGTTTTAATTTCGTAAGTTTGTCCTTTTGCAGGGCTTAAAATTAAGATTCCTGTTAAGGATATGCTTGCACCTGTTGTTAGCTTTTTAAATTCTTTTTTTTCAAATTGAGGATTGTTTTCGTCAATAACAGCTTGAATTCCTTTAATATTTGAGCCGTCATTAATTTCTAAAAATGAAATTTTACCATTACTTCGTTTTGTTCTAATCCATCCTTTGACTGTGGTTGTACTATTTGGTATAGGATTGTTTAGTATTTCTTTGATACTTTTGTGCATATGTGCCTCCTTCTCTAACTTGATGTTTATTATAATTATAGTTTAACCCATGTTATTTTATCATTTTGTCATTGAAAGAGAGTAAATTAATTTTTATACTTACATTTAGGAAAGGTTTATGGACAATTTAGAAGATGTTATAGTTATTTTTGATTCAGGTATCGGTGGACTTTCTTATTTTGAGTATATAAGCAAGAGGTTGTTTAATAGAAATTATGTTTATGTTGCAGATAATAAAAATTTTCCTTATGGTGATAAGAGTTCAAATTTTATTTTAAATGAGATTTTAGAACTTGTTTCAAAATTAAGGGAAATATATAACATTGCCTCAATTGTTATTGCGTGTAATACGGCTTCTATTAGTGTTTATAATAAATTAAATTTTAATTTTCCTATAATATATACTTTGCCTTCAGTTAGTTTAGTTAAGGAACTTGCATTTAAAAGGGTGATTTTAATTGCAACAAATACTACTATTAATAGCGAATTTGTCAAGAAAGAGCAGAATAATCATATAGATTTAATTTTAAGATCTGCGGGTGAACTTGTGAAATTTGTTGAATATGGAGATATCTTTGAAAAAGATGCGCTTGAGTATTTAAAATCTTTAAAGTTTGAAGTTCAGTCTACTAAACGAGATATGGTTTTTTTGGGTTGTACGCATTATTTGCATATTAAAGCTATGATAGAAAGTGTTTTAGAAATACCCGTTTATGATAATCGTAAAATTGTTGCCGATGAACTTAATAGATCTTTAAAAAATATTGAAAATAGTGGTTCTTGTTTTAAACGTTATTTTTATTTAACTCAAGATAAAAATTTACACTTTTATAAGAATTTTTGTGAAAAATATGATTTTTATTTTAAAGGAATATTTAATTGAATAGTAGTACATTTGAAGTTCTCTGGGGTGTTAATAATATTTATTCTATTGTTGAAGTTAATACTGATACAATTTATGAGGGTGTTATTAAAGGTAAATTCTTAAATACTAAAGAGAAAGAATATAGTCCTTTAGTTCCGGGTGATTTTGTTTGTGGTGATATTTATGATGAGCATAAGGTATATATTAAAGAGAGAATGGAACGTAGAAATGTTTTTTGGCGTTATAATAAAAAGGTTGCTTTAAGGCAAGTGATTGTTTCAAATATCGATAATATTTTGATTGTAAGTTCTGCTACTCTTCCAGAATTTAAAAATTCATTTATTGATAGAACATTGATAGTTGCTGAGGAGCAGGGAATTACTCCTATTATTTTGGTAAATAAGGTTGATGAAGGCATAAATCTTAGGGTTGATTCTTTTATTAAGATGTATGAATATTTAGGTTATAGAGTGATTAAGACTTCTGTTGTTACTTTACAGGGCATTGATGAAGTGAAAAAAATTATTGAAAATTCAAGAACTTCTTTTATTGGGCAGTCTGGAGTTGGGAAATCTTCACTTATAAATGTTATAGATTTAAATGCATCGCAGGCTATAAATGAAATATCTTATAAATATGCACGAGGCAGACATACTACGGTTTATGCTGTGGCTTTTCATTCTGATAATAAAATTTTAATTGATACTCCTGGAATAAAGGAATTTGGAATTGAAGGTTTAGAATATCTTGATCTTAAATATTATTTTAGAGAATTTAAATATTTTAATGATTTATGTAGATTTAATTCTTGTTTACACATAAATGAGCCAAATTGTTTTGTAATAAGTCAAATTGGATTTAAAATTGCAGAAGCTAGATATAATAGTTATCTGAAAATTTTTAGTGAACTTAAGAGATATAAAAGTTATGCAAGAGAAATATTTGGAAAAAATTGATTTTTATCAAATATTATCTTCAGTTGCATCTTATGTAACTGTTTCAGATACGGTTAAACTTTTAAATGAACAGCAAATATTAAAAACTGATAAAGAAATTCAGGAAGTATGTTCTTTTGTTAATTTAATTAAAAATCTTATTGAACTTGAAGAAGAATATCCAGATTCTTGTCTTGAGAGTATAAATAATTCTATTGTTTTACTCCTTAAAGAAAATTCAAGAATTTCTATTGAAGAGATTAAGAATATTATTTTTTTCTTAAGAGAAATTTTAAGAATAATGTTTTTTTTAGAAAAAAATGAACTTAAAGTTCAGGGTGGAATTGATATTTTAAAAAAATTATTATTTGTAGATCCAAATTTAAAATATTTGCTAGAAGTTTTGTGTAAATATGTTGATATTGATGAACTTAAAATAAAGCATGGTGTTGATAAGAAATATGATGAGATTGATTTTGAAATTAGGAATTTAAATAAAAAAATTGAAAAACAAATTAAACAGATAATAAATTTAAATTCAAATTATTTAAGCTCTACTCTTATTTATTATAAATCAGGTAAATGTACCATTGCTCTTAAATCCAGTTTTAAAAATAGAATTAAAGGGAATGTTATATCTGTTTCCTCATCTGGTGAAACATTCTATGTTGAACCAAACGAAATGGTAAGTGAAAATAATAGATTGAGTTTTTTAAATTTTGAGAAGACAAGTATAGTTTTTAGAATTTTGCAAAAATTATCAGATGAAATACGAGAACATATTTTTCTCTTAAAATCTCTTTATAGTAATTTTATATATTATGATTCTTTAAAATCCAGAGCAATTTATGGGATTCAAAGTCAAGGGATCTTTCCTAAACTTGGTGGTGATTTGAATATTATAAATGCTAGGCATCCTTTAATAAAGAATGCAAAGCCTATTAATTTTTCTCCTTTAAATAATAAAGTTGTTGTTATTACAGGTCCTAATGCTGGTGGAAAAACAGCAACATTAAAAACAGTTGCTCTTTTGAGTGCTATGTTTCAATTTGGGATTCCAATACCAGTTGATGAGTCTAGTACTTTTAAGGTTTTTGATAATATTTTAGTTGATGTTGGAGATGAGCAATCAATTGTGAATTCTCTATCAACTTTTTCAAGTCATATGAATAATATTGCTTATATTTTAAAGCATGCAACAAAAGATAGTCTTTTAATATTTGATGAATTTTGTTCGGGTACTGATATTGAGCAAGGACAAGCATTGGCTATAGCTATTCTTGAACATTTAATTTGTATTAATGCTTTTGTGATTATTTCAACTCATTATAATGCTCTTAAATATTTTGCATATACCCATGAAGATGTTATTAATGCTTCAATGCAAATGGATTTGGATAAAATGGAGCCCAGTTATAAGTTAATGTTTTCTGTTCCAGGGGAGAGCTTTGCTTTTGGTGTTGCAAGCAAATTTCTTATTGATTTTAACATAATATCTAGAGCTAAAAATATTTATGAGTCCAGTAAGACAGAAATTAATGAGATATTGGCGAGACTTACAGAAAAAGAGAGAGAAATATATTTACTTGAGGAGAAAGTAAAGAATAAGCTTAAATTTATTGAGCTTAAGGAAGTTGAGATTAATGATATTCGGGAGACTCTTGTATTAAGAGAAAGAAATTTGGAAGAGAATCTTGTTAATGAACAAAAAGAGTTTTTAAAAAAATCAAGACAGACCCTAGAAAATTTGGTTAGAGAGATAAAAGAAGGTAGTGTTTGTCTTTTGAAAAATAAGAAATTTATATCTGATATTTCAGATAATATAACTTCTAAGGTTACTAAAATTGAAACGTTAAATCAAAAAATTGCTACTAAAGTTGAATTTAGAGTGGGAGATAAAGTGAAAGTATTAGGCTCAAATTTTTCAGGAGAAATAATAGGTGTTACTAAGAAAGGATTTATTATAAATACAGGTGTATTTAAGATTACAGTTGCAGCTGTTAGTTTAGAGAAAATATTGTATAATGATAAAGCTCCAAGAGATTGTAAGAAAAAATTTAGTTTTGCTTTTGAGCAGCAAGATGATACATTAAATTTAACAGTTGATATTAGGGGAATGAGGGTAGCTGAGGCTATAAACTTTTTGAGTAAGAAAATAGATGATATGTTACTTAGAAATGTTTCTAGATTTGAAATCATTCATGGCAAAGGAGAAGGTTTACTAATGGAGGGAGTGCACGCATTTTTAAAAGATATAACGTTTATTAAAAAATATTATTTTGCTCATCCAAATGATGGAGGGGTTGGAAAAACAATAGTAGAATTTTAAATGGGTATATTAAAGTTTGAAGAATTTGAAAATGTATTGTTTAATATTTGTCTTTGTGTTGACTCTATGCTTGAAGATGAGTTTGGTGATGCTTATGAATTGCATCCGAGTAGGCTTTCTAGAGGTAAAGCAGCTAATGGATTTTTGGATGGGCTCTTTCGTGTTACAACTTCTTTTACGCTTGGATATGGCTCTAAATTTGGGAGAGGATATTTAATTATTATTGAAATGATAACTCTTGATGTGGTTGATGTAGAATTTAATAAAAGAATTGTAGAAAAGGGCATTGAGGTTTTTGGTTCAAAACTTAAGGAAAAGTTTCCAGAAAAAGACCTTCGTATAGTTTATGATATTAATGTTTATAAGATTATTGGAGATTTTTTTCATGATATGTGATTTCGGTATTGTGACTTTTAATAATCAAAAATTTATTGGTATACTTTATGCAAAGATTTGTTTTATTTAGTGTTTTGTATTACTTTTTTGTATGTTAAGGAGTTGTAGTGCAATTTGAAGTTAAAGATTTAATAAATAAAATTAAAAAAGATGGACTTGATGAGGCTGAAAGGCTGGCAAGTGAAATTATTCTTAATGCAAAGCAAGAGGCTGAAGCTATTATTTTAAAGGCTGAGAGTGAGGCTAAAGAGTTAAAAATAAAAGCAGAAAAAGAAGCTTATGATTATAAAAGATATTCTCTTGAAGCATCTCGTCAGGCATTTAGAGATTTAATTATTGGTACTGAAAATAGTCTTAAATCTCTTTTTAAATCTGCTTTAAAGGATTCTGTTTCTAATGTCTATGATTCTAATTTTTTGAGAGAACTTATTATTAGAGTTGTAGATGTTTGGGGTAAAGATGATAAGATAGATATTATGCTTAATGAATCTGATATTGATAATTTATCATCTGCTTTGAAAACAAGAATAAGAAATAAATTTGGTGATGAAATTGAAATCAAACCTTTTAAGGGTATAAATAAAGGGTTTAAAATCCAACAGAGAGACGGTAGTTTATATTATGATTTTACATCAGAAGCTATTGCTGATATTCTTTTTGAATATTTAAATCCAAGGTTTAAGGAAGTTATAAAATTGGATTAGGAGTATAGTATGTTAAGTTCATATTACTATATTATATCCTCATTACCTTATCTTGATTTAAAAGTTGGAAAGGTATGGAGTATATCAGAGTTTTTTGATAATGTTGAGATTGTTTTAAGTAGCGAAGATTTTCTTTTTATAAAGGATTTGTCAGAATTTAGATTTAATAAAGAAAGTTCAAAGGTGACTAAGAGATTTTTTGAATTTGAGGAAATAATAAGATATACTCTGTCAGTTATTAGGGCTGAAAAATTAGGATTTGAAAAAGATATATATTTAGAATCTCCTTATTTTTCTAATTATTATTTAGGAGTTTTAAAACCTCTTTGTCTTAAAGAAAATCCTTTTGAGGTAGAATTAGGAATTGATATTTTAAAGTGGCAGTTTTTGACAGAACTTGAAGTTGGAAATGAATTTAACTTTGAAAAGTTGATAATTTATTTTTTAAAATTAATGTTGATTTCAAGGAGAAATCTCTTTAGAGAAGAGATAGGTGAGAAAAATTTTGATGATGTTTGTCAAAAATTAAGTATGAAAATAAGTAAAAATTTTTGAAGGAATTTAAATGGAAGCTCAAGGAAAAGTAGTAGGTGTTATTGGAAATTTGGTTACTATTGAAATGGTAGGTACGGTTTCCATGAATGAAATTGTTTTTATTAAAACAGGTGGTCGAAGTTTAAAAGCTGAAATAATTCGTATTAGAGATGGAGAAGTTGATGCTCAAGTGTTTGAAATGACAAGAGGAATTGCTGTTGGAGATAATGTTGAGTTTACAGATAAACTTTTAACAGTTGAGCTGGGACCTGGTCTTTTAAGTCAGGTGTATGATGGTCTTCAAAATCCATTGCCAGAGCTTGCTATTAAGTGTGGTTTTTTTTTAGAGAGAGGTTTATATTTAAGTGCTCTTGATAGAAATAAAAAATGGAGTTTTAATGTAACTGCAAAAGTTGGAGATTTTGTTGTTGCTGGAGATTTTCTTGGATTTGTTATTGAAGGTACCATTAATCATCAAATTATGGTTCCATTTGATAGGAGAGATTCTTATAAAATTATAGAAATAGTTAGTAATGGTGATTATACTGTAGATGATAAGATTGCTGTTATTGAAGATGATGCTGGGGGCAAACATATTATTACTATGTCGTTTCATTGGCCTGTGAAAGTTCCTGTTACTAGTTATAAGAAGCGACTTATTCCTAATGAGACTATGGTAACTCAAACAAGAATAATAGATACATTCTTTCCGGTTGCAAAGGGTGGTACATTTTGTATTCCTGGACCTTTTGGTGCTGGCAAGACGGTTCTTCAACAGGTTACGAGTCGTAATGCTGATGTTGATATTGTAATTATTGCTGCTTGTGGTGAGCGAGCAGGTGAGGTAGTAGAAACTCTAAAAGAGTTTCCTGAACTTACAGATCCAAGAACAGGTAAATCATTAATGGAGAGAACATGTATTATTTGTAATACGTCTTCTATGCCCGTTGCTGCTCGTGAAGCATCAGTTTATACAGCTATTACTATTGGTGAATATTATAGACAAATGGGTCTTGATATACTTTTGTTGGCAGATTCAACTTCAAGGTGGGCTCAGGCTATGAGAGAAATGTCTGGTCGTCTTGAGGAAATACCTGGGGATGAAGCATTTCCAGCCTATCTTGAATCTGTTATTGCATCATTTTATGAGAGAGCAGGTGTTGTTGTTTTAAATAATGGCAATATTGGATCTGTAACTGTGGGTGGTTCTGTTAGTCCTGCTGGGGGTAATTTTGAAGAACCAGTAACTCAAGCAACTTTAAAAGTGGTAGGAGCATTTCATGGTCTTACAAGAGAGAGATCAGATGCTAGGAAATTTCCAGCAATTAATCCTCTTGACTCTTGGAGTAAATATAGAGGTGTTGTTGAATATGAGGCAACAGAATATGCAAGGGCTTTTTTGGTTAAGGGAAATGAAGTTAATCAGATGATGAGAGTTGTTGGAGAAGATGGGGTGAGTATTGATGATTTTGTTGTGTATTTAAAATCCGAACTTTTAGATTCATGTTATTTACAACAAAATTCATTCGATAGTGTTGATGCTGCTGTGAGTTTTGAGCGTCAAAATTATATGTTTAATATTCTTTATAAGATTTTACAATCAGATTTTAAATTTGAAAATAAATTGGAAGCAAGAAGTTTTATAAATGATTTGAGACAAAATATTTTAGATATGAATCTTGCTCCCTTTAAGCAAGAAAAGTTTGATAAATTAGAGATTAATTTAAAGAATTTATTACGTTCTAAAAAATTGGATTTTTGAGGTGTGCAAATGAAGAGAGTATATAGTAAGATAGAATCTATTGTTGGGAATGTAATAACTGTTATAGCAAAAAGTGTTAAATATGGAGAACTTGCCATTGTAAAATCCAAAAATGGAAGTTCCTTAGCGGAAGTGATTAAGCTAGAGAGGGATAAGGTTTCTCTGCAAGTTTATAATGGAACAATAGGCATTTCAACTTCAGATGAAGTTAAGTTTTTGGGCCATCCAATGCAAGTAACATTTTCTGAAAATTTACTTGGTAGAATTTTTGATGGTGCTGGTAATCCTAAAGACGGAGGACCACGTCTTGAGGATAATTTAATTGAAATTGGTGGACCATCGGTTAATCCTGCAAAACGTATTGTTCCAAGAAATATGATAAGGACTGGAATTCCAATGATAGATGTTTTTAATACTCTTGTTGAATCTCAGAAATTGCCAATATTTTCTGTGTCTGGAGAACCTTATAATGAACTTCTTGTAAGGATAGCTCTTCAAGCTGAGGTTGATCTCATTATTCTTGGAGGAATGGGACTTAAAAATGATGATTATTTAACGTTTAAGGATTCACTTGAGAGTGGTGGAGCTTTAAGTAGGACAATCTTTTTTGTAAATACAGCCAATGATCCTGTTGTTGAGTCTTTAATTGTTCCTGATATTTCTCTTGCTGTTGCTGAAAAATTTGCTTTGCAGGGAAAAAAAGTTTTGGTACTTTTAACCGATATGACCAATTTTGCAGATGCTATGAAGGAAATAGCTATTACTATGGAGCAAGTGCCATCTAATAGAGGTTATCCTGGTGATTTATATTCTCAGCTTGCATCTAGATATGAGAAGGCTATTGATTTTGAAGGTGCAGGGTCAATTACTGTACTTGCAGTTACTACAATGCCTGGAGATGATGTTACTCATCCAGTGCCTGATAATACGGGTTATATTACTGAAGGACAATACTATTTAAGGAGAGGTAGAATTGAACCTTTTGGCTCTCTTTCAAGACTTAAACAAATGGTTAATGGAAAGACAAGAGATGACCATAGGACGATTATGGATTCAATGATTAAGCTTTATGCATCTTCAAGAGAATCTATAGAGAAAAAAGCTATGGGATTTAATATGACAGAGTGGGATGAGAAGCTTCTTAAGTATAGCAATATGTTTGAGAGTAAGCTTATGGATTTGTCTCTTAATATTCCTTTAGAAGAGGCTTTGGATTTGGGTTGGACTATTCTCTCTAGTTGTTTTGAACCTAATGAGACTGGCATTAAAACAGAATTGCTGGAAAAGTATTGGCCTAAAAATAGGGATTAGAGATGCCTAAAGTTAAGTTGACAAAAAATGAACTTAAAAAACAAAAAGATGATCTTAAAATGTTTAGTAGGTATTTACCTACTTTGCAACTTAAAAAACAACAACTTCATTTGGAAATTAGAAAAGTTAAGGCTTTGAAAGAAGTGAAAAAACTTGAAAAGGATAAGTTGAAAAGGGATATGAAATTTTGGATTTCGTTATTTGGTGAGAGATTTCCTTTTCAAGATTGGATTCAGATTAAAAAAGTAATGAAGGGTTTTTCAAATATAGCGGGTATTACTATACCCGTATTTGAGTCAGTTGAATATGAAGATATTAAACATGATCTTTTGTTGACTCCTTATTGGGTAGATGTGGGAATAGAGGCTATTAAGAACATTATTCAAATAAATGCGGAACTTGAAGTTTTAGATGAGCAAGCTAATTTGTTGGAATTAGAACTTAATATTACTTCTCAAAGAGTAAATTTATTCGAAAAAGTTATGATTCCTAATGCTAAAATTAATATAAAAAAGATTAATGTTTATCTTGGAGATCAACAGACTGCAGCTGTTGTAAGAGGTAAAATGGCGAAAGCCAGTTTAATTAAAAATAGATGAGGATGTGTTAATGATTGTTAAAATGAAGAAGGTTTTGCTTTTAACTTTATTAAAATATAAGAGAGATTCACTTGAGATCTTAAGAGAATTGGGGGTTGTTCATATCAATTTTTGCAATAAAGTTTCAGAATCTTTACAAAAAGTTATTGAGGAGAGGGGTATTTTAAATCATGCTTTGTCTTTGCTTGGTGATGATTCTGAAGTGCAAATTTTAAGTTCTTCAAATGAGAATTTTTTAGATATTGCAAAACGTATAGTTGACTTAGGTTCTGAGATTAAAGATTTAAGAGAAATGCGTCAATCATTACTTCGTAATAGAGATATTATATCTTTTTGGGGATATTTTTCTGTTGATTTAGTCAATAAATTAAGGGGATGCAATATTTATGTGCAATTTTTTAAATCTGGAATGTCCGAATATAAAAAATTGTTGTTATTTTCTAAGGTTAAAGTTGCTCTTATTAATAATTATAAAGGTACAGCCTATTTTGTAGCTATTAATGACTCTAAACAGAATATAGATGTAGCTGAAGAATATGAATTTGAATTTGACCTGGATTCTATTGAAGCCAAGTTAAAAATGATAGATGAGGTTTTAGAGCAAAAATTAACTCAGTTGTCAATTTTAAATAAATATAGAAATATTTTAAAAGATGCAATAAAAGAGTATGAACAAATTATTGAATTTGAACAGGTTATGGCTGATATGAATGTGGAGTGTGATGAGTTTGTATATATTACAGGATTTATTCCTGAAGATAAGCAAAAATATCTTCAAAATGCGACTCTTAATGGTAAGTTTGTGGTACAATTTGCGGAGCCAGATGATAATGATTTTATTCCTACTTATGTAAAAAGAAAAGGAATTGCTAAGCTTGCTAAGCCTATTTTCGATGTTTTAGATACAATTCCTGGATATAAAGAGAGAGATGTTAGTTGTGTTTTTATGTTGTTTTTCTTTGTGTTTTTTGGGATGATAATTGGTGATGCGGCTTATGGTGTTATATTTTTATTAATAGGCATTATTATTAGTTTGATTAGCGTTTTTAAAAATAAACCATTAACTTCTGCACATGCTTTAATATTTTATTTAAGTACCTCAGCAATAATATATGGTTCTATGACTGGTACTTGGTTTGGTAGTGGTCATTTTGTTCTTGATTTGTTTCCCATTTTGAAATCTCTGAAGGTTGAGTATTTGACGGGAAATAATGGTATGCAAAATGTTATGTTTATATGTTTTACAATAGGGGTTTTACAGCTATCTTTAGCTCATGTATGGAATTTTGTTCAAAAAGTGAAAGAAAAGCCACATATACATGCAATTGCTCAAATTGGTTGGCTTGTTTTAATGCCTGGGCTTTATTATTTTGTTCTTAATTTAATACTTGGAAGTGATAATTTTCCTATGCACAGTATGATTCTTAATATGATATATTTTGGAGTTATGCTTATTTTTGTTTTTGACAAACAGGATGGTTCAAACTTTTTTGTGTGTCTGTTAAAAAGCTTTGGAGGACTTATAGAGCAATTTTTAGCTACTGTTTCAGGATTTGCAGATATAATATCTTATATTAGGCTTTTTGCTGTTGGACTTGCAGGACTTGCAATTTCTGATAGTTTTAATAGCATGTCAGTGTCTTTATTAAAATCATCTAATATTGGTCTTATAATAGGCGGTATTATTGTGATACTTTTTGGACACATTTTAAATATAATGTTATCTTTATTATCTGTTGTTGTTCATGGAGTAAGACTTAACATGCTTGAATTTTCAAATCATTTGGGTCAGGAATGGAATGGATATTCTTATAGACCTTTTAAAAAAATTAAAGACTAGATAAGGAGAGAATAAAATTATGGATATAGGTTTAGTAGGAGTTAATTCAGCTTTAACAATTTCTGCAATAGGTTCAGCTTTGGGAATGGGGGCTGCCGGAAGTGCTGCTATTGGAGCGTGGAAGAGATGTTATATGCAGGGTAAGTCGGCTCCCTTTTTATTAATTGTTTTTGTTTCAGCACCTCTTACACAAATAATATATGGTTATATATTGATGAATACTTTAGCAGAGGTGATGACCCAGGCTAATCCTTGGTTATTGTTTGGAGCTGGTTTTGGTGGTGGAGTTGCAATGGCTATTTCTGCTTTTGCTCAGGGTAGAACTGCTGCAGGAGCTTGTGATTCTTTTGCGGAGACTGGCAAGGGATTTGCAACAAATCTTTTAGTTTTGGGATTAATTGAATCTGTTGCTCTTTTTGTAATGGTATTTTTGATGATATTTAAGTTTGTTTAAACTCAAATATTCAGATATTAAATTTTCTCGCAATTTGTGAGAAAATTTAATATATTTATTAATATGTTACGATTTTTTTTATTTCTTTTTATTTTTAGTTTTATCTTAAATTTAAATTCATTAGATGTAAAAGAACTTCCATATTGGATTTTGATTGAAAAAGGGCGGCAGTTAATTTATTCTAAGGAAGGTTTTATCAAATCTAATCTTACTGATGCAATAAATTTTTTGCAGGAAGCATTGCTTAGGAAAGGTATATATCCAGAAGCTAATTATTATCTGTCTATTGTTTATAGCATGATTGGTAATGTTGTACTTCAAAAATTACATCTTCAAAAAACTTTAGAAGATAAAGATTATTTGTTGGATAAATCGTTTGAAAAAAATATACTTTTTTCTTTGGCAAAAATTGCTGAAATTGAAAATAATTATGTTGATATGATTGATTATTTAAATGAAATTTTAAGTAAATTTTCACGTGGTGATGATTATTATAATTATCACTATATTGTGAAAAAATATGGAAATACTTCGGGTGATAAATCTGATATGTCCTTTTATTTAAATTCTTATCTAAAACAGGTAAGAGGGACATCTGGTATAGATTTTACTTTTAATCTTTATAGATTTAATAATTATGGTCTAATAGATACTCATAAATTGTTATCAAAGGTATATTTGAAGATAGGTGCCCACAAACTTGCCATTACTCATGGACTTGTTGCTGCAGTTGGTATCTTAACTAGAATGTATCATTATATTAATTATTATGAACCTCTTTATGAATTTAAGAATTTAAGATCTTTTGTTCAAAAAATAAATGAATATAATGATGTTAAGTTTAGTTTTGAATCTACAGATTTTTGGGAAATAATGTATAATATTTCTTATGCTACTTATATTTATGATGAACATAAGCATAAGTTGAGGGCTGTGGATACTTGGAAATTGATAGTTGATCTTGCTCCTAAATTTTCACCTTATGTTCTAAAATCAAAGACTCATATTAAAAGTTTTTTGTTTAATAAAAATGTACATTAGTACAATATTCCTAAACATTCTATTTTAGATTTAGGGGGAGGCATAAAATTAGTTCTTATAAAAAAAATTTTTGTATTATTGCACATATTGACCATGGTAAATCAACTTTAGCAGATAGGTTTATACAAAAGGCTAAAATAATCTCAGATCGAGAGTTTAAGAGTCAAATTCTTGATAGTATGGATATTGAAAGAGAGAGAGGAATTACCATTAAAAGTCAAGCCGTAACTATTGATTATAAGTGTAGTGATGGCAATATTTATGAGCTTAATTTTGTAGATACTCCAGGACATGTCGATTTTTCTTATGAAGTCTCAAGAGCAATTTCATCTTGTGAAGGAGCACTTTTACTTATTGATGCTAGTCAGGGCATAGAAGCTCAAACCGTTTCAAATTTTTATATGGCATTTGAACATAATCTTGAAATTATTCCTGTTATTAATAAAATAGATTTACCAAGTGCAAATATTGATTTTGTGAAAGAGCAAATAGAGAATGATTTAGGACTAGATGCTAATGTTGCTGTTCTCATATCTGCTAAGAATGGAATAGGTATTGATGAATTACTTGAGGCTATTTGTAAGTATGTCCCTTCTCCTAAGGGTAGTACAGAGAATCCATTAAAAGCTTTGATTTTTGATTCGCATTATGATTCTTACCGTGGTGTCGTTGTTCATTTTAGAATTTTTGAGGGACAAATTAAACCTGGTTATAAAATTAAATTTATGCATGCAGATAGAGAATATTTTGTAGAGGAGATTGGAATTTTTAAAATCATTCTTGAAAAAAAAGATATTTTAGAAGCAGGTGATGTTGGATATTTTATTGCAGGAATAAAAAATATATCGGATGTTAAAATTGGAGACACTGTAACCCTTGTTGATAATCCAGCAGTAGCTCCTCTTGAAGGATTTAAAGAAGTTAAGCCTGTAGTTTTTTCATCTGTTTATCCAGTTGATGCTAATCAATATGATGATCTATTGAAAGCAATGGATAGACTTAAACTAAATGATGCATCTCTTACTTTTGAAAAAGATGCTTCAGCTGCTCTTGGACATGGATTTAAATGTGGATTTTTGGGGCTTTTGCATTTAGAGGTGATTCAGGAAAGAATTGAACGTGAATTTGATCTTAGTGTGATATTAACATCACCATCTGTTCGTTATAAAATTATTCCTAAAAAGGGAAATCCCTATTTTATTGAAAGTCCTGAGCAATTTCCCGGAAATGAAAATATTGAAATTACACTTGAACCTTATATTAGGGCTAATATTATTGTTCCTGCTGAATTTTTAGGTAATATTATGAGTGTTTGTTTGCTTAAAAGAGGTGTACAGGAAAATTTAATTTATCTTGATGCCAAGCGTGTTGAAGTTATTTATAAGATGCCTCTTGCTGAAATATTGTTTGATTTTTATGATAAGATTAAGTCTGTAAGTCGTGGATATGCTTCTTTTGATTATACACTATTAGGATATGAAGAGACAGATTTAGTTAAGTTGGATATTTTAGTTAATGGAGATAGAGTTGATGCATTATCTCAATTGGTTTTTAGAGATGGTGCACGAGCAAAGGCCTTAAATATTTGTAAAAAATTAAAAGATGAGATTGCAAGACAGCAATTTAAAATAGCAATTCAAGGAGCTATTGGTTCAAATATTATTGCCCGTGAAACAATTTCACCTGTTAGAAAAGATGTTACTGCTAAATGTTATGGGGGTGATATTACTCGTAAGAGAAAGCTTTTAGAGAAGCAAAAAGAAGGAAAAAAGCGACTTAAAATGATAGGAAATATTGAAATACCACAAAGTGCATTTCTTGCTGTTCTTAAATCAGATGATAATTAATTTATGTTGAGATTAGTGTTGAGATAAATTATCTTTTATTTAAAGATGTCAATTTATACGTTTGTTTGCTTTGTAGATTAGATAGTTCACACATGTCTTTATAAAAATATTGTTCAATTGTTTTAAAGTATCGTAAACTGTTATAAAATTACATTATACCAATGAAATAATTTTATATGGAGATAGTTATGCTTAAACGTAATAAAGTTGTTCTTGTTGGGGCAGGTGGTGTTGGCTCAAGTTTTGCTTATGCTTTGACAATAGACAACTCACTTGTTCATGAACTTATAATTATTGATGTAGCTCAAGATAAAGCGAAGGGTGAAGTCATGGATTTAAACCATGGTCAGATGTTTTTGAAAAAAAATATCAAAATAGAATTTGGTAATTATAATGATTGTTCTGATGCTGATATTGTTGTAATTACTGCCGGTCTTAATCAAAAACCAGGTGAGACAAGACTTGATTTGGTTGGCAAAAATACTAAGATTTTTAAGGAAATTGTAACAAGTATTGTTTCAAGTGGATTTGATGGTATTTTTGTGATTGCAAGTAATCCTGTTGATATTATGACTTATGTGACAATGAAGTATTCTAATTTTCCAACTTGTAAGGTTATTGGAACAGGTACAACACTTGATACTTCAAGACTTAGATATTTTTTGGCTGAGCGTCTTAATGTTAATACTCAAAATATACATTCATATATTATGGGTGAACATGGAGATAGTTCTTTTGCTACTTGGGATGAGACTAAAATAGCTATGAAGTCTTTATCAGAATATATTGCTGATGGGATAATAGTAGAATCGGAACTTGATGAGATTCATAATAATGTTGTTAATGCTGCTTATGAGGTAATTAAACTTAAAGGTTCAACTTATTATGCTATTGGACTTGGAATTAAACGCATTGTTAATGCGATAATTGGTGATCAAAACCTTATTTTACCGATATCTTCATATATTAATGGTCAGTATGGTGATTCTATTAAAGATATTTATATTGGGGCACCTGCTGTAGTTTGTAAAGATGGTGTAAAAGAAGTCCTTGATTTTAAAATTAGTGAGAGAGAACTTAAAAAGTTTCAAATTTCTGCCAATCAATTGAAGAGTTATCTTGATAAAATAGAATTTTAATTTTGCCCCAATTGGGGCTTTTTTATTCTTCTAATAATTTTTCTCCATGTTTTCTGTGCTCAATTGCTTCTAGTAATGATTCTCTTGAAATATGAGCCTCATCTTTTAAATCGGCAATTGTTCTTGCAAGTTTTAGGATTGAATGGGTTGCTCTTGATGATATATTAAGTTTATTTAATATATAAATCATTTCTTCTGTCAGAATTTTGTCTAGGTTACAAAATATTGCGATGTGTTCTGGTTTGAGATCAGAATTTTTATGAACATTTTTAATATTTTCATATCTTTGATTTTGTATATTTCTTGCTTTTATTATTCTCTTTTTAATTTCTTTTGAACTCTCATTGTCTTCTTGAAATAATTTGGCATTATTTACTGGTTTAACTGGTACTCTAATGTCAATTCTATCAAGCATTGCTGCTCCAAATTTTTTCCAGTAGTTTGAAACTTCTTGTTGTGAACAAAAACATTCAATATCGTTTTTTCCAAGGTTGCCACAAGGACATGGATTTGTTGCAATCATTAATTGAAAGTTTGCAGGATATTTAAATGATTTTGAACTTGCTCTTACTATTGAGATTGTCTTATCTTCTATTGGTTCACGCAGTGATTGCAATATTGATTTTTGAAATTCTAGAGCTTCATCTAAAAATAGGATGCCATTATGAGCAAGTGATACTTCTCCAGGAAGTGCATTAGATCCTCCACCAATAATGCCTTCTTTGCTTGCAGTTTGATGTGGTTGTCTAAATGGTCTTTTTCTGATTATTTTTGTATCTATTAGCTTTCCTGCAATTGACCAAATTCTATTTGTTTCAATAATTTCTTTATTTGTAAGTGGAGGTAATATTGATTGTACACATTTAATACTGAGTGTTTTGCCACTTCCAGGAGGTCCAAATATCATAATATTATGTCCTCCTGCTACTGCTATTTCTAGTGCTCTTTTTATCCTATGTTGTCCTTTAATATTTTTAAAATCGTATTCAAATTCTTCTTCATTTTCTTCTGTTTTGAAATTAATTGTAGGTTTTGCGGGAAATATATTATTATTAAGATGTTCAATTATTTCTAGAGTTTCTTTTAAAGTTTTGACTCCCCAAATGTTTAAATTTGATATTAACAGGGCTTCTTCAAGATTATCAAAAGGTATTATTATACATTTAATTCCTTTTTCTTTTGCAAGAGAAATTGCAGGTAATACTCCCTTAATTGTTCTTATTTGTCCATCTAGTTGCAATTCTCCTAACATTAAGACTTTTAAATTGTTATTTTTATTTTCTTTTGTACTTATAATGCTAGTTGCAATTGAGAGATCAATTGCTGTTCCAATTTTTTTGATACCTGCTGGTGCAAGATTTATTAATATTCTATCTTTTGGGAAAGTAAATTCTGAATTTTTAATAGCTGCTTTTATTCTTTCTCTTGATTCTTTAATTTCACTTCCAGCTAATCCAACAATATCAATTCCTGGTATTCCTTTTTTAATATCTACTTCAACTTCAATTAGTTCTCCTTCGTATCCTATTGATGAGTGAGAGTATATTTTCATATAATTCTCCTTTAATTGCGATGATTTAATGTTACTTTAAAATTTCTTTTAAAGCTTTGTACGGTAGAATGAAACAGTCTTTTCTGTTTGTATATAAGAAATTTTCAAAAATTTTAAGGTTTTTATTGATTTCTTCTAAATTTTCAAAATTATTGTTAATTATTTTTGTTATGATTTCTGATGTTGTCTTTTTAGATTGATTGTCGCATATTTTGGTTAAAAGATAAGTACTGGCTAGAAAGACTATACATCCATATGCGTTATATTTTAGTCTAATTTTTTTGTTGTCTTTATCTATTTGAAAAATTATTTGGTCTCCACACTTAGATTTGTGATATATTGGATTTTGATTTTTTTCTACTTGAAAGCAATACTTTTTTATTTTGCTTAGTCTTATTAGTTCTTTTTTTATTTCTTCTGAGAACATGTTTCAATTTTAAGAAGTTTATTTGATTAAATCAATAATAGTTTTATATTGATTTAGCTTAAATTTTAGATAATAGGTAAATTTTATTTATCAATTTTACTGTCTATATAATTAAATTAATGATTTTTTAATGTTTTCAAATTTATTTAATAAAATTCTTTTATTGTTTTTTTAAGTGAAGAAATGAAAATATCAATTTCTTCTTTTGTATTATATAAGTAAAAGCTTATTCTTAATAAATGATCTTTTTTAATGTTTTCTGAAAAAAATGCAAGGTAAGCACATGTTTTGCCAGATCTGGTTGCAATTCCCATTGTATCAAGATATGTCTCAATGTCATGTGAATGAATATTTTTTACTGTAAATGATATTATTGATTTTCGTTTAATATTTTTATTTAAAATGAATTCAACCTCATCAATTTCTTTTAATTTTGAAACACAATATTCAATTAGTTCTTGATCATGTTCTTGAATAAATTGCATAGTTATGTTATTTATATATTTTATTGCTTGTCCAAGACCAATAATTCCTGCAATATTTGGTGTACCTGATTCAAATTTATTTGGGGAATTGATGGTTTTAAAATCAAGTTTTTCATTTTTTATATAGATATTTTCTATGGCATTGCCTCCTAGTTTGGAGCTGTTGAGTTTGTTTATAATTTTATCTGATATGTATAATACCCCAATGCCTGTTGGAGCAAGCATTTTATGTCCTGAGAATACTAAAAAATCACAGTTTATTTTTTTTACATCTATTTTTATATGTGGTGCCATTTGAGCCGCATCTATGAATAATGTAATTTTGTTATCCTTAGCAATTTTTCCTATTTGCTCTAAATTTTGCATTGTTCCTAGTATATTATTTATTCCAGACATAGTAATGATTTTTGTTTTATCTGTAATTAGATTTTGTATTTGTTTTGGTTGAATAATTCCCATTTCATTGAATTTTGCAAGTTTAATTTTTAAGTTTAAATATTTGGCAATATTGATCCAAGGAAGTAAATTACTATTATGTTCAAGTGTTGTTGTAATAATTTCATCATTTTCTTTAAAAAATTTTGATAATAACAATGAATTTGCTATTGTATTTGTTCCATCTGTAGTTCCAGAATTGAAAATTATGTTTTTAGTAGATTCTGCATTGATAAATTGTTTAACAATTTTTCTTGTCTCTTCTATTTTTAAGCTTGATTCTATTGCAAATTGGTGTCCACTTCTATGAACATTTGCATTATAATTTGTGTAGTATTCAACTATAGATGAAATTACACTTTGGGGTTTTTGAGAAGTTGCGGCATTATCAAAATAAATGATTTTTTGATTATTAATAGTTTTATTTAAAATAGGAAAGTCTTTTCTTAAATTTTTTATTTTTTCATTTTTATTTTCTAATATATTGATATTCATTTATTACTCTTTGTTTTTGTATAAAAAATTTTATTTTAAAAATTATAACATTATTTTTTATTTTATTTTTGTGTGTAAAATATTTTGTATTTTAATTGAAACAGTTTAGGATTTTAAATCTTATATTTTAATTCTAGATAAATATTTATGTTATAATTCGTTTTATGAAAGAAATAATTTACAGATTTGAAAAAGCAGAAGATTATAAATTAGTTCCTATTAATAATATTTATGGAAGTGTAACTAATACTGGAGAAATTTTTTGTGATCTTGTGTTTGAGTCTACAGAAATTCCTGAAGAGATTGTTTATACTAAAACTAAAGAAGGTGTTTTGGAAGAGATTTCTGGGGAGCTTAGGGGTTCTAAAGAAAAGGTAATTTTGATTAATTCTTTTGTTGGAATTTCTATTACAAAAGATACTGCTAAAAATATTGCTTATTGGCTTTTAAAAAAGGTTGATGAACTAGAAGATAATGAGTAAAACTTCTGAAGAAAGAATTAAAATTTATTTATCTACGTTATCTAAGCATAAGAATAAAATTTTAAAAGAAAGAAGAATAAAAGAAATTATTGAACGAGCTGATATTTCTGATGCTGATATAGAGAATATTGAAAAGCATTTTTTCAAGATATATGATAGAGCTCGACAATTAGAGAGAACTGGAGATTTAGTGCATTCTTTAAGAGAACTTCATGCTGTGTATTTGTATTCTCTTCATAATAAGTCTCTCTTTACTTCGTTTTTCAATCTGTATAAAAGGCTTGTTACGGAAATAAACACTAAAGAGACAAATAAAAAATTAATACATGTAAGTTTGCAGGCTAGAGAGTTTGGAATAATTGATGGCGTTGATTTAAGAGAATATGATGAATTTGCGAGATTGAAACAAAGGATATTAGTATTATTATTAAGTTTTATATTAATATCTGTTATTGCATTTATTACATATAAAACTGTATATCCTTTTATTAGTGGTCATGGATATTTTGGTGATTTAGAGAGGGATATCAAAGAGCCTGTAGTTCAAGGCTTGCCTTCAATTACAAGGGCATCTGATTTAATAGTTGAATCTGCTAATCTTATTGGCAATCCTAATGTTTTATATCATGTTGAAGTTGAAAGTGCTAAGGTATTGGTTTTTGAAGATTCACATACTTATCAGTTAAAAGCAGGAGTTATTTCATCGAAAGATTCTATTAAAAATATTTCTTATAGTATAACGGTTTATGATGATTTGGGAAAACCTATTTTAAATAAAGTTTTTGAAAAGAAGAGTGATTTTCCTAATAAATGGAATAAGGGAGTATATGTTCCAATTGATTTTATATATAATGTTTCTAAAGGTATTAGTTCTCATCCTAAAAAAATGGTTCTTGATATACGTTTAATTGAATTTTTTAAAGAAGTTAATGATTTCTCTAGTGTTAATTTGGAGACAAGTTCGTCAATATTAACTTTTAAATATCTTGGTAGTTATTTTAATGAATTTTTTGAAATTTATGAAGTTAGTTCTTTAATAGAAGTTTATAATAGTTCAAGTGATGATATTAAAGATTTAGAAATTGAAATAATGTATTTTACTAAAGATAGTCAAGTCATTAGGTCGTTAAAGAGAAAGTTAATTTCCGAATCAAATTCTTTTCTTAAATCTCGTTCTAGACAAGTTTTTACGTTAAAAACCATTTTTCCAAAAGAGATTTATTTAAATATTAAAGAAGAATTATCTTCTATTAAAATCATTAATGTATTTGTAAAATAGTATTTATTTTTTATATAGATTATAGTATTTCTTTTTCTTTAAATTTTGAAATGATGTCTAAAGGAATAAGTGTTGTTGCAATACTAATTAATGTATAGGATAGGAGGATAATTAGGCTAAATTTAGTACTTATTTTGATGTTAAATTCAGAAATATAATAATCAGAATTTAGAAGTTCTGTGTTATCAGCGCCAAATATCTTTAAAATCATATTGGTTATAATATCTATTATGTTAATTACGTGTTCTATATTGATGGTTAGGTAATTTCCTATGATTATACCTATTATACATGATGTTGAACTTAAAACAAGTGCTATCAGTATGAATATTAATTTAAGGGTTATATTATTCATTCCAATTGATTTTAATATTGCAATTTTCTTTTTATTTTCAAGTATTAACATACAGAGTGATGAGGATATGTTAATGCTTGCAAATATTACGATAAATGCCATAATGAATATTAAAAGTTTTTTGCTTATATTTAAATTTGTATATTTGTTTAGATATAGTTCATAAAATGTTTTGATTTTATATTCTTTAAATTCTTTTGTGATCTTTTCTTTAAGATTATTAGTTTTTTCTTTTGTATTGGTTTTGATAGAAAGACCAATTATACTTTTAGATAGTTCTTTTGTCATTATATTTGCATCTTGTAATGAAATAAAAACTAAATTTTTATCAATTTCTTTTAATCCTGTTTCAATTATTCCAGCTATGGTAAATTTTTGTGCTCTTGGGAGTATTTTTTGATATTTATTGTTAGGTACTATTAGGTAGATAGAGTCATTAATATTTAAATCAAGTTTGTCTTTGATTTGTCTTGATATTAATATTTCATTTTTGTTAAAGTTTTTCTTCCCATCTACTAATTTTATATGCTTATTATTATCAACAAATTTATTTTCTACTGCTCTGATTAAAGCCCCTTGTTTTTTTTTATTTCCAATAAGTCCATAGGTTCTTCTCTCAAAAAAATATTTTAGTTTGTCATGTTTATATTCGTTTTTAAGTTTTTCTAGCTTAGATTTGAGATATTCATCTTTGTGAATCTCATTATATTCTATTTGTACTGAAAATCCTTCATTTTCAATGTATCTTTCTATTGTGGCATTCATGATATTGTTTGACATATAATAAACGATTATTAGAGGAATCATTACTAAACTTAAAGATATCCCAGAACCTATAAGAGCTTTTTTATTTTTTGAGTGTATAAATATAACATATGCTATTTTAAAAAGTTCTTTAATATTGGAGTGCATCATATTCTCTTTAATGTTTTATCTCTAAGTTCGTATTTGATATCTGCTTTATTTGAAAATTCTGGATTATGACTGACCAAAAGAAGTGTTTTATTAAATGTTTTGGATGTTTCTATTAATAATGATTCTACTGTTTTGGCGGTGTTGATATCTAGATTACCAGTAGGTTCGTCGCATAGGATTATATTTGGTTCGTTTATTAGAGCTCTTGCAATAGCTGCTCGTTGTGCTTCTCCTCCGGATAATTCTGAAGGATAATGTTCTCTTCTTGTTTCTATATCTAATATTTTCATTAAGCGTAAAGCTTTTTTTTTGATTTCTGTAAAGTTGTCTTTTCCTTCTATTATTTTAGGTAAAATAATGTTTTCAAATACATTAAATTCATCAATTAAATTGTGGTTTTGAAATACAAGACCTATTTTTGTATTTTTATATAAACTTAAGGTTTTTTCATTTGCATTTTTTAAAGATATTCCACATGATATTATGTCTCCTGAATCCATTTTATCAATTCCTGATATGATATTAAAGAGTGTTGATTTGCCACAACCACTTTTACCTTGAATAGAAATAAAATCACCATTTTTGACATTTAAATTTAAATTTTCTAGTACTTGTATTTTCGTTTTGTTTTTAGTATACGTTTTATATATTTCTTTAATGCATATTATGTTTTGTGTATTGTTCATTTATGATGTTGCTCCGTTTATTGTATCAGTATATTTGATTTTTTTAGTCACTTTTAGGCTTGAACATATTGTAAATAGACAAGCAAAGAACAGTATCAGCATTAAATCACTTAAAAATATTTTAGGGGTAATTGTATTTTTTATTATTTTTATTTCTATATTTTCCAGATTTAATTTTAATATATAATTTACAGCATTAATCAAGCTATTTATCAAGATGTCAATTGTATTTAGAATTTCATTTATGTTTAGAGATATTATGGTTCCTGAAATTATGCCAATTATGCTTCCCAATACGCAAATTACTATTGAATGAATTAGGAAAACTTTTCTAATCTTTTGTGCTCTTAATCCCAAAAATAAGATTATTGAGATAGATTTACTTTTATTAATTATTATCCTTTTTTGGAGGTAGTATGTGTTAACAGCAATGACAAGAAATATGCTTGTTAGAATGATTAACATTGTATTTCTCTCTATTTTTAGTGCTTTGTAAAATTCTTTATTATATTCATGCCAAGGTTTAACTTTGATTTTTTGATTAATATTTTTGATTGCATTTATTAATTTTTTACTTGGATATAAATTTTTTGTTTTTAATTGATAATTAATATCTAGATCTTTAATTAGTTGTTTTGTATAAAAGTAATTGATATTCATAAATACTGTAGATTGATTTATTTTGCTATAATTGCTCTTAAAAATGGCTTTTATTTTAAATCGTTTTACTTCATTTTTCAATGTATGTAAATTTGTAATTTCATCATTTAATATCAATCCTATTGTGTCTCCTGCATATAGATCTAAGTTATATGAAAGCACGTCTCCTATGATGATTTCATCTTCATTAAGTTGGATTTGAGATGCTGTAAGACCTGTTAGAAGGAGAAAGTTTTTGTCATTTATGACGTCTTTTGTGTCAAATGCGATTATATTTAATATGCTTGGGTAATAATAATTTTCAATTCCAATTCCTTGTGTTTCATAAATTTTATTTATTTGAATTATTTCTTTCATTTTTTTAATGGAATTGAATTCTTGTTCATTTAATTTGCTTTCAATTTTTAAATTGCCACTCTCTAGTGTAGATATACTTGTGAAAAAATCATTTTGAAAACCATTCATTATTGATATTGTGATAATGATAATGATTTGTCCAAGTACTATACTTAAAATTATGACGATTGTGAGTGATAAGCTATTTTGTTCATCTAAGATTAATCTTTTAAATAAGAGTCTATTTAGTTTCATTTTTATCTCTAGTATCTGTATTTATTTGTTCAATAATTTCGTCATTTTTATATCTTATTTTAAATATAGGGTTTCCATTATGGTATATCTTTTGTTCATATTCATTGTCGTTAAAATAATCAGTCTTTAGTGATATTAAGTCATTTTCATAGATTGTTTTTGACATTAATTTATTATCAGAATCATATTCATATGTTGTTTTTGTAGTATATTCTTTATCTTCATCTTTGATAATGATATTTTCCATTGTAACATGTCCAGATTCATTATATTCAAAGTCGATTATTTTTGTTATTTTATTATCTTTATAGATTTCTTGTTTTATCAAGTTATGATCTTTATATTTTGATATGGTTTTTGTATTATCTTCTTCTTTTATATTGATTATTTCATTGTCATCTAAATATTGATTGTTTTCTTTAGATACAATTTTGTTATTATCTAGTATTATGTTTTTTAAATGTCTCTTTTGATCATCATATTGGATTACTTTTGTTTTAGATTTTTTTATATCAAGATATGTTGATTTTATCTCTCCATTGATTCCATAATTCCAAATTTGTAAATCTGATCCTGTTATTTTTAAAAGTTTTCCATTAGTATCTTTCATATAGTGTATTGTTTTTGGTTTTTGATTTAAAATTTTGATTTCTTTGTAAATCACATCGTTATTTTTATAAAAATAGTCTACAGATTCAAGAATTATTCCTTTGGGACTATATTTTATTTCTTTTATTTTATTATTTAACTCGTCGTAGATTTCTTCTTTTATCTTAATATCTTTTTCATTGTAAAATGTTAATTGTTTTTTATTATCTTCTATTTTTTTTTGTGTTTTGTATTTGATTAGTTTTAAATCTTTAAAAAGGCTAAATTTTTCAATTTCATTAACTTTGGTATATTCAATGTAAAATCCTGTTTGGGGAATATCATATATTTCCTGGTACTTGTTGAAAAATACGTCTGATATAAAGTAACTTTTTCCGTATGTGTTTTGTATTAAAATTGAAATTAATATTAATTTTATGATCTTTGTTGTCATAATAGTTTATCTAAGTAGTTTTCAGTGTTAAATTCTTTAATGTTTTCTACTTGTTCTCCAAATGTAAAGAAATATATGGGTTTTTGAAATAATTTTGATATATTAATTATTCCACCTGCTTTAGATGATGAGTCAAATTTTGTGGCTATAATTCCGTCAATTTGTATTGCTTTGTCAAATATTTCTGTTTGATTATTTGTGTTTTTTCCAGATATGGAGTCTATTACCAGTATTTTTTTATAATTGATATTTGTATCGAGTATTTGTTTTTTTATCACTTGATCCATTTTTTTGAGTTCTTTAATTAAGTTTTCTTTGTTTTGGAGTCTTCCTGCTGTATCAATTATTAATATATCATAATTTTTAGTTTTTGCACTTGAGATACTATCAAATATTACTGCTGCTGCATCACTTCCTTGGTTTTGAGATATGACTTTAATGCCAATTTTTTCGCTTTGTATTTTAAGTTGTTCGATTGCTGCAGCTCTGAATGTGTCTGCTGCAGCAATTAGTACATTTTTCCCTTCATTTTTGAATTTATTTGCTAGTTTTATAATACTTGAGGTTTTACCAACCCCGTTTACTCCAAGTATCAATAAGATGTTTAATTTTTTGTTTTCTAAATTAAGAGATTGTTGATTTAGAAAACTCGTTAGTAAATTTTTTAGTTTTAATAGTGTTTCTTTTTCATCTTTAGCTTTTATTTTTTTAATATGTTCTACTATTTCTATTACTATATCGTTTTTTATATCTGCTTCTAAGAGTATATCTTCTAACTTTTCAATTATTTGTGTCTTTTCTTGATTCTTGAATAAATTTCTTATTTTATTAAAAATGCTCAAAAGTTTAGTGCTCCTATTTTTTATTTGGTGTTAAATAAATTTACAATAGTTTATTCACCTCGAGTTGCTTCTTTAATATATTGTACCAAATGAATGATTAATGGTATAAAACTACCAACGGAAAATGTTATTCCTGTACCAAGTAAGAATGTTGCAATCATCTCTTCTACTTTTGCGTTATATAAATCTTGAGGCCTTATTCTATTTTTTAAAATATTATTTAAAGCTATATTGTAAAGTTCTGAAGATTCATTATATTTTGTTATGGCAAATGCAGTTCCTATAAGATTTAATGTAAAAATACTAAGGTTGATATAGAATATATCTCTTTTTTTAATGAGTTCGCTTTTATTGTCTCTTACCATTTCTATATGAACCTCTTTATCTTTGTTATTTATTATTATGAATTTATTTTTGTGTTCTTCAGCTTGCAATAATATGGATTCTATATTTTCAGGTTCTTCAATTTCAATTGGTGTTTCTCCTATAAATACTCCTTTTTTAAATACTTTAGATGTTATATTACTTGTAATTAATATTTTATTGGAATTTGCTTTTTGTAAGGTAATATTTAAGTCAATAGTGTCACCACTTTTTACTTTTTGTTTTATTCTATAGGGTTTGTAAGTTTTACTTATAATGTCAATGATAATTTCTTTATCTGGTAGTTTAGAAATATCCCATATATCATTGTTATATAATCCTTTTGATACAAATTCTTCATTTATATATATTTTGGCATCCAAATTATTTATGACATTGATCTTAAGTTTAATAAATTCTCTTCCTAATATTTCTTCAAGACTAAGTTTTGCTATTTTGTATGCAATGTCATCAACGGATGATGATAGTTTGAAAATTTCTTTGTAAACTTTTACTCCTTGTGGAGTAATATTGCTAATTTCAACTAAATAATGTTTATCTACTTTTTTTAAGTGTATGTAATTAACAAAGAATAATTCTTGACTTGTTAAAAGTTCTATATTCAAATTTGATAGATGTACTTTATCTTGATGCTTTTTGTAATTTGCTTTTATTTTTTTTAAAGTTATAAGGTATTTTTCAAGTTCTTGTTGTTTGATTTTTATGTTTTTAATGTCTTCTTTAAGATTTTTAATTTTAGCTTCTATTTTATTTTCTTCTTTTAAGCTTATTGCATTTTGTAACTTTTTTTTGTCCATGTCTTCTTTGAGTTTGCTAAATTCTTGTTCTTTTTTTATTATATTTTGATATACATAAATGCGTCTTATAAAGTCTTTATCATTATCGTTAATAATGTGTTCATTTATTGCATTGTATATCTTATTTAGTGTTTGTTCAATTCCTTTTTGGAGTTCTTTATTTTCATCTTTTGTATTTATGATATAAGAAAATCCGTACTCAATGTTACTCTGAGTATATGCTAATTTAGTTGTTGAGATTGAAAGTAACATGATTATTATTAATTTAAATTTTTCCATTTTAGGTATTCTTCTATAAAGTTATCAATGTTGCCATCCATCACAGACATAATATTTGGATTTTCAAATTTTGTTCTGTGATCTTTTACTAGAGTATAAGGTTGAAATATATAAGATCTAATTTGATTGCCCCACGATATATCTTTTTTTTCTTGTTGTTGAGATTTGCTTTTTTGTTGTTCTAATTTTTTGTAGTGTTCATAAAGTTTTGATTTTAATACTTTCATTGCTAACTCTTTATTTCTATGTTGACTTCTATCAGTTTGAGATTGTGTTACTATTCCTGTTTTAAGATGTGTAATTCTAACGGCTGATGATGTTTTATTAACATGTTGTCCTCCTGCCCCTGAAGCTCTATATGTGTCAACTCTAATATCTTCTGGTTTAATTATTATTTCAATTTTATCATCAATTACAGGATCAATGAAAACAGATGCAAAAGATGTGTGTCTTTTTTTTGCAGCATCAAAAGGAGAAATTCTTACAAGTCGATGTATTCCCACTTCACTTTTTAAAAATCCATATGCATATTTTCCTTTTATTTCGATTGTAACAGATTTAATGCCCCCTTCAGCTTCCAGTAAATCTATAAGTTCTATTTTATATCCACGTCTCTCAGAATATCTTAAGTATGTTCTATATAGCATATTAACCCAATCACATGCTTCTGTGCCACCTGCTCCTGAATGTATTGTCAGGAATGCGTTATTGATGTCAATATCTTCTTTGAAATATGATAATGTTAAGATATGTTTATATTGTTCTCTTAATTTATTAACATCTCTCTCTAATAGTGCTTTATCATCTTCACTTTCTGCAATTTTACAGAGTTCCCTTAAATCTTTAAGTTGACATATTAAGTTTTCCCAAGGTTCAATTTTGGTTTTTAAAATATTTTGATTCCTAAGAATTTCTTGTGCTCTTTTATTATCATTCCAAAAATTTTCATTATTTATTTGTTTTTCATATTTTTGAAGTTGTATTTTAATCTTGTCACTGTCAAAGCTTCCTCCAGACATTTTCAATTTGTTCTAGAAATTCATTTATTGTTTCTCTCATTATAAACTCTCACTATTATTTATTAATATAATTATATTTGGAATCAAAGATAAAATGAAGATTATAAAAAAGTACATTGTTTCATTAGTTATTAGTTTGAATGTTGATTTTTTTTCCAAACTTCTCTTTATTATTGTTGTTAATATAATAGTTATTAAGATGCTTAGTGAAGATAAGGTGAGTATTGTTATGCCTTCTAGAAAATTATGACTTTTATCTAGAGAAAAAAATATTATTGCAATCAAGCTACTATTAGATAACAAAAAATCATTTGAGTATTTTGTCTTGCTGTTATACATGACAACTAAGATATTGTTTAGTGTTTTTAACATAATTGTTAGTATGTAAATTAATGTCATATATATTATTGGTATCATAAATAATAAATTGTATTCTACAAATAATTTATAAATATAAAAAAGGCAAGAATAAATTAGTAGCGAAGTGATTATGATAGTTAGATATTTTGTTGATAATCTTTTATTATCTTTTATTTTGATATCTTCAATTCCAATAAAGTGTATTAGTAACAAATTGTTTACTAATAAGTATGTTATTAAATTGTTTGTCATATCTTAATAATTTCTTCTCCATTTTCATTTTTATTTTCTCTTACTTTTTCTTTATTTATGCTTAAATAGTGTAGTATTTTTTTTATGTGGAATGTTAAGCTGTACTTTTTAATTAGTGTTGAACTTATTTGTAATATAAATATTGATATTATAGCTGAAAAAGTTTCAAGAGGAATATAACTTAGAGTTATAAAATATCCTAAAGATAATGCAAATCCATAAAGTATTTGTTCAAATTTAAAGTGAGGAGCTGTTTGTAATTCTGTACCCATTGTGAATATTAAGATCATTGGAATTGGTGACATTATCAGGCTTAATATATCAAAACTTATGTAATTATAGAGAGAAAGGTTTTGTAGTATGTAAGCTATGAATAGCAGACTTATATAAAAAGATAGTGGTATTAGTTTGTTGATAATGAATTTTTCAAAGATGAATGAGAAGCCAATATAGATTAGAATGGGGGATAAGTACTTTTCATTTTGAAATCCCAAAAGGTTTTCAATATGGAATCTTGGTATCATTATATTTAAATGAGATAATATTTGTTCATTTATAAATTTGTCGATTATGTCGATGTATTTGTTTTCATGTCTTTTAAATTCTTTTAAGTTTTCTAAGTTGTGAATGTTTGGATTTTGAGAAATTATTTTATTCCATGTAGGAATTATATCGTTTTGTTTAACAAGTTCTTTGTAATATGTTTGTTTGAAACTTAGTGGAAAATTTAGTAATAAAAATATGAATGAAATTAATATAGGATTTATAAGGAGTTTGGAGAGCCTTGAGAAATAAAAAAACATTAAAAATGTAAAAAATATTGCCATTATTTTTAATGTTATAGGAAAATTTAAGGGTAGTATTATATTGGTAATTAATGCAGTATATATAAAAAAAGAAAAATATCTATATTTGGATTTGAGCATTATTGGTATATATGAACATAAACTTGTGATTATTAATATAAGGCTATCAATTAAAAATTTGATGTTGTTTGCAAAAGAAAATATTAAATTAGGAATTAATGCTAATATAGTAATTAAATAGATATCTTTTAAGTTGTTTTCGGTGTATATTGGTTCATTATTAAAGCTTATATTTAATATATTTTCCTTTATTTCTTTTTTTACTTTGTTTATTTCTTCTTCGATTTCAGTTTCAGTGTATTGTAAATATTGCTGTTGTGTGTTTTCGTTATTGTCTTGATTTTTAATTTTTTCTAAAATAATTTGTTCCATACATAATGGTGAAAAACTGGGTGTGTTTAAGAGTTTAATTTTGTTAACTTTGCTAAGTATTGTTTTTTTCCTTAATATTGTGATGCTATATATATCTCTTGTGATAGGTACATTTAGATTATCTATTTTTATTTTATTTATTGGATTGTTTAAAAAAATATCGTATTTTTTTAAATCAATATTTTCGTCTATTATTTGTTTAATAGATGTACCAATTTTAACTTTGATTATTTTGCTTTTTATTTTTTTATTTCCATTGATGGTTATGAGTTTTTCTTTATATGGAGAATTTGTTTTAAGTGTGGAGTAAATATTATAGAGATCTTCAATATTTGTTAATAGTATATTTTTATTTGGATTTATATTATTTTTTGTGTTTTCTTCATTGTATAAGAAATGCATTATTACTTCGTGATTTGAATATGGATGTGAAGAGTTGGGAATTAATTTGATTGTTAATCTTTTGTCTTTTGTGATATTTGATTTTTCAAGTTCTTTTTTAATATTATGGTTTTCGGTTATTATTAATATTTCTTTAAATTTGAATATTTTATCAATAGTTTCAAATCCGTAGACAATTTTGTCTAGTTTTGTTGTTATTAATATTTCTGCTATATTTGTGAATGAATCTTTTCCATTGATTAACAAAATCATTTTGTCTATTTTTTTGCATTTGTTCATATATTGAAATAATGAATCTTCATTAAACCAAGGAATTCCTAATCGAATTAATTTTTCTAGTATTTTTTCTCTTGATTCTTCTTCAGTTGAAATTTCTTTTTCATTGTTTATTCTTCCGTGAAATCTTATTAATGCTGATTTTATTTGATTTTTATTTGGAAGATTGGCAGTATATATTTTTTCTATTATTCCAGATATTGGGGTATATGTGTAAAGTTCTACATTTTTGTTTTTTGATAATATTTGTCCTTCTGAAATTCTTTGATTTTCAATGACATATATTGTAGATTTTGAATCTGCTGTTTCTAGTGGAATTAAAACACATTCAGGTATTTGGATTTCATCTATGTTAATTTTATATTGTCTTTTGATTTTTGTTTGTGAGTTAAACATTAAGTATTTCCCCTGATATATTTTCTATAACTTTTTTCACTCATATTTAAAAGAATTGTAAATCTTATTGCTTTAAATAGGAATAGTAATAAGAAAAATGGCAATGAGAGAGTGAATAATGTTTGATAATTGTTTTTATTAGTTGTAATGTTAGCAGGTGTTTCTTTATATATTAAAATTGGATTTCCATTTTCTAAGAATAATCTTGATAGTTCTTTATTTAGGTTTTTAGATATAAATTCTTTGTCTACTTTGTATATAATTTTTGGATTGATAGTTATTTTATTGTTTTCTATTTTAAAGTAGTCTTCTTTTACATTTGTGTTTACTTTGCCGTATTGAGATGTGATTTTGTATTTAAGTTCATTTTGATAAAATATATGATACATATAGCCTACAATATTTGGTATTTCTTCATTATGTCCAACCATTAAATAGATATTATTGGGATTTAGATAGTCAAAGTAGTTTAATTTTTTGCTGTAAAGATAATTGAAATTATTATAAGAGTTAAGTATATTTTGGGCGTAAAAAAATGGCATTATTGAGACTATAAATAGCATTATATGTATTAGTATTTTGTACTTCAAAATTTTGGTTTCTCGTTTTTGTTCTTTTATTTCAATTAAAGATAAAAATGTATGTTTCAAGTTGCTTTCAGTTTTGATCCAAGTAAATATTAGGAAAATACAAAGTGTTGATATTGATACACAAATAATTAAAATGGCTTCAAGGTTGGTGGATAAAAAATTAATGCTTACGGTAAAATATAATACTATAAATAAAAATAGAAATATTGGGGTTTTGATTTTTTTAATTAATACTGTAAAGCCTATATCTTTTAGATATATTTTGTTGTAATTTTTGTTAAAATTGTCAATTAGTACAAATAGTAGATAAGCGAGTATGGTTAAAGGATAAAAGTATGATATTTCGTCACTAAATATAAATATAATACATGAACTTATCAGAAAGAGGATCATAAAAGGAGCATATTTAATATTTAGTGATAATAATAAAATCATTATTATGATGAAAGTTGTGATTGAAAAGTATTTTATTTTGGTTTTATAGTTTAATGAATGCATTTCTGCTTTAATATTTTGATCTTTTTTTAATTTTTTTAAGTCATTATTAGTAAATGATGATTCAACATAAAGTATTTTTTTGTTTCCTGTATTAAAAAGATTAGGAAGTTTTTTTAAAAATAGATCTTTTCGAAGATCGTAGTCATTAAGATGAATTAATTTGTCTATTGTTATTTCTTTAAAGTGAGGAAAGTCCAGTATGTGTACTTTTGTTGTGTATTCGGATATTGTTTTATATCCTAATGAGTTTATATAGTCATTTGCTATTTTTAGGTCTTTTTCTTCTTGTAAATATATTGGTTTGTAGTCTCCAAATTGTGCTATGTTGCAAGAAAGTAGTGGTATTAGCAATATATGAAAAAACTTTAGTAGATTCATTTTTTCCTTTATGATCTGTTATTTAGATTATTCGATATAGTATTTGTTACATATTGCCCATGCAGAAATTATACCAATCAGTATGCCTGTAAATACTTCTTTTTTTTTGTGTCCTTTAACAACTTTAATTTTTAAAGGTTCAATTTTGATTTTCATTTTTAATTGTTCTGATAAATCATTTAAATATTCTGCTTGAACACCTGCCATATATCTAACTCCAAATGAATCTCTTATTGTGATTAAAGCAAAAGCTAGAGCAATAATAAAGTGAGTATTAATTCCTTCTTTTATTAATATTGATGTTGCAAGGGCTGTTACTGTTGAAGAGTGACTGCTGGGCATACCCCCTGTTTCTAAAAAAATGCTTTTTAAAAAATATTTTGGACTTAATTTGAGTTTTTTTGTTTTTATTGCTTGGATGATATATTTAATCATTTGAGCAATAATACCTGAAATTAAACAAGATAAGAAAAGGTCATTTGTAAACAAATCTTTTATCATTATTTGATTACTCCGTTATTTCATTTATATGAGAAATTGTCCATTTTGTATTATTATATGTTCTTTGCCCGATTTGGCAATACCGATGACATTTATGTCATTGCTTCCAATTATGAAATCTGTGTGAATTAAAGAAACATTACATCCGTAATCTAGTTTTGCAATATCTGTTTTAAGCTCACTTCCATTACTTAAACAGGAAGGATAAGCACTTCCTAGTGCAATGTGACAGCTTGCGTTCTCATCATATAATGTGTTGTAAAATGTAAGTCCACTTTTATATATTGGAGAGCTGTTATCTACTAATGCAACTTCTCCTATATATTGTGCTTGTGCATCGGTTTCTATATGCCTCTTTAGTATGTTATTTAATGTATCATTATCACATCCAAAATTGATTATTTTACCTTCTTGAAATTCCATCCATATGCCAGTTATTAGATTTCCAAGTATTGTTACTGGTCGAGTTGCGTACATAATACCATTTGTTTTTTTGTAGTTTGGTGTTGTGAAAACTTCTTGTGTAGGCATATTTGCATTAAATTCAATTTCTGTTCCACTTATTTTTTCACTTCCTCCTGTCCAAATGGAATGTTCTAGTAAATATATTTCTAGATTTGTTTTTTTGTTTTTAAATATTATTTTTTCTAATTGAAGATTATTTAGGGTTTTGCATCTTTGATGTAATTTATTTCCATGAATTTCCCAAGCTTTTATTGGATCTTCTGTGTCAAGTAACATAATTTTTTTTTGAATTTCAAAAAATTCTTTTAATGTTTTTTGACTCTCAGGTTTATTTAAGACTTTTGAAGCCCATTTTGGTCCTGGCGCACAGATTGTGCACCAGGACAATTCATTATTCATCATTGCACTTGAAATATTTTTTGATGCTAATTTTAATGCCTGAAAGTATTTAGATATTTTTTTATTGTCATATTCTTTTAGTGCATCCAAATTTTCTGTATTATCAATTCTTATTTTTGCCCATTTTTCATTTATCATTTCTTCAAAAAGTTTATGTTTAAAATCAGGAATAAACTCTAAAAGATTTTCTTGTGTTGATTGTAATCTAGATTTTAAGATTTCTGTATCCTCAATGCTTAATTCTACATATTTTGCTCCATGTTCATAAGCTTTTTGTGCTAAGATTCTTAAAAATTCATAACTTTCAATTGAGCCTGTAATGAGTACACATTGATTTTTTTGTAAGTTAATTCCTTTTACAATAATAAGTTCTGCATATTTTATTAAGTCTTTTTTCATGTGTGATCCTTTATTATGCAGGGTCTTCTAAAATATTGTCATTAATGTAATGAGCAACGGCTTCATTATCATTTGTGTTTATTATTTCTAAGTAAGATAACATTTTCTTTAGTCTGTAATTTGCATTTCCCATTAGTAATCCTTTTTTTACGTTTTCTAACATGTCAACGTCGTTAAAGCCATCTCCAAATGCAATTGTTTCATTTAAATTGATATTGATTCTTGTAAGAACATCTTTTAGTGCATTTCCTTTTGAAACTTTGCTATTAACAATTTCGAGTGAGTGTGGTGTTGATAAATAAGCATTTACTTCTTCTCTATATTTTTCTAGAATTGTTGCTTCATATTTTATGAGCTGTGCTTCTTCATCATGTAGTAATAAGATTTTTGCTATTTTGTTAAAATTTTTAATTTCTTTAAAATTATTGACTTCGTTATATCTTATGTTTATGTCTTGTAATTCGTGTTTGATATATTGGTGTTTATTTAATAATCTATGTTTTTTAAATATATCATTAATAGCATTTTTAGTTATGTTGTCAGCATAAAGGTTTTCATCTATATCATCAGATCTTTGTAAAAAGTGAGGTATGTTTTTATATTTATTTTCTCTGATATTTAGAATTTCTTTTACAATATCGGGAGCTAAGTCATAACTGCTTATTAATTGCCATTGGTTATTATATACCCTTGCTCCATTTAGTGTTATAAAAAATGACACATGTGAATTTAGATTCTGTATAAGAAGAGGTATTATTTCATTTTTACTTCTTCCTGTTGCAATAATAAATTTTTTGTTTTCTTTTGTTAGCTTTTTTATTACGAGTTCGCTAAAAGCTCCTATTTGGCTATTTGAGAGTAAGAGCGTACCATCGAGATCAGAAACAACAGCCTTAATGTTTTTCATGTTTTTGTCCTTTGATTTTTACTGTTATATTTAATTATATCAGATAAGAAGTTTTTTTAAAATTGAATTATTTGTTATAATTAAACAAAAAGTTACTTTTTAAATCCTAAGGAGCTTGCTTATATGGAGGTTAATACAAGAATATTATCTTTAAGAAAATTGATGATGAAAAATAAGATAGATGCATATTTAATAGCAAGTCATGATCCGCATATGAGTGAATATTCTCATGCTAGATTTAATATTCGTGAATTTATTACAGGTTTTACAGGAAGTGCTGGGACAGTAGTTATTACAGAAACGGAATCAGTGCTTTTTACTGATGGTAGATATTTTTTACAAGCTGCAAATGAACTTGAAGGAACTGAGTTTAAATTAATAAAACTTGGGGTGGAGGGCCATCCAGATATTTTTAGCTATATTAATATAAAGCTTAAAGGATTACGGATTGGAGTTTATGCTGAGGATATTAGTATAAAATTTTATGATGATTTAGTTAAAAATTGTAAATTTACAGATATTGAGATTTTACATGAAGATTTAATTTCTAAAATTTGGCAGGATAGGCCTTATTTTACAGGTAATAAAATATTTGAACTTAAGGAAGCTCAAAAAAATGATAAAAGAATAAATAAAATCAATAAAGTTAATGCAAAATTAGAAGCAAATACAATTGATTTTTATGTTATAAGTTCTTTGGATGAAATAGCATGGCTTTTAAATTTAAGAGGATTTGATATTGAATCATCAGCTTTGTTTTATGCTTTTTTGTTTATAGCTAGAAGTGAGAGATATAAGAATGTTCTTTTTGTTAATGTTGATAAACTTGATTTTGATTTAATAGAGAGACTTGAGGTTGAAGGAATTGAGGTCGAAGATTATAGTAATTTTTATTCATTTTTAGAAGAGATTAATCATGAGGGCAAATTTTTGATACCAGTTAATAGTAATGTTAAAATATTGGAATCTATTGGTAGATCAAATGCAGTATTTGGACTTAGTATTGTTAATGAACTTAAGGCAATAAAGTCTGATTATGAGATTAGTAAGATAAGAGACGCTCATATTATTGATGCTGTAAGTTTGGTTAAATTTTTATATAAATTTAAGAATTTAACTAAAGATGAGCTTGCTGATTTAGATGAGGTTGATGTTGCAAATATGCTTTTAAGCTTTAGGACATTAAGAGATGAATTTTTTAGTTCTAGTTTTGATTCGATCATTGGTTTTAAAGAAAATTCAGCATTGCCTCATTATAGACCAAAAAAAGGATTTAAAAAACTTAATCAGGATGGATTGCTTTTAATAGATTCTGGAGGTTCTTATCTTGAGCTTGGTACTACAGATGTTACGAGGACAGTTTTAATTGGGACAGTATCTCATAAAGAGAGAGAAGACTATACTTTAGTTCTTAAATCTTTTATTGCTCTTGCTTCTTTAAAATTTCCTTTTGGAATGTTGGGTGCGTCTCTTGATGGTATTGCCAGATTTCCTTTGCTTAAGCATGGCTTAAATTTTGCTCATGGAACGGGGCATGGAGTGGGATTTTTTCTTAATGTTCATGAATTTCCTGTTTCTATTAGCCCTTTATCCACTTATTCTTTTAAGGGTTCTGAAATTATTTCAATTGAACCTGGGATATATAGAAGTTCTGAATATGGTATTAGAATTGAAAATTTAGTTTTTGTAAAGCAAAGTTATTCAAATGAATTTGGAATTTTTTTGGAATTTGAAAATTTAACCCTTGTACCTTTTGAAAAAGAATTGATAGTTGTTGAAATGTTGTCAAAAGATGAATTAAACTATGTTAATAGTTATCATGAATTTGTATATTTTAGTTTAAAAGAATATCTTAGTGGTGATGAACTTAAGTTTTTAGAGATGTTAACTAGTAAGATATGAAATTTGTAAATTTATTGGCAATATTGATTTTTATTGTTTTTAATTTTGTATGTTTATTTTCAAATTCATTTAACGTTGTTTTTCATGATTCTTATGAGGATGCTATAGATGAGGCTCAAAAATTATATAAAAATGTTTTAATATTGGTTGGAAAAGATATTAAAGATAATTTAATAAAAGATTTTTTAAAGTCATTTGAAGATGATAAGCTTTTTAAGCTTGTTGCTAAGCATAATGTTTTTTTGATTATTGATGTAAATAATGAAATTTTTAGTGAAATTAATTTAAAAAAGAGTCCAACTTTATTTTTTGTTGATGCAAAAAGTGAACAAGTAAGGGCTGCTTATACTGAATCCATTAAAGATACTGTTCAATATAATAGAGAGTTTTTAAATTATGCTTTGGGAGTTTTAAAATTAGATGATATTGTGTATAAAAATGATAACTATGAAATTAATATTTTTGATGATAAGGTTTTTTTTTATAAAACATTGGATGGTCATTGGAGATTAAGAATGAATGGTAAAGATAAAAAACTTCTTCCTTCAAAAATAGAGCTTAAAGAATTTTTAGTATTTAAAGATGAGAATGGAGGTAGGCTTTATGCTTTGCCAAAATCTAAGAAAGGTGGTATTTATTTTTCGGAATCGGAAAAAGAAGAATGGAAGTTTTTTGGACAAATAAAGTCGTAATTTTAAAAATAGATTTTTGGAGGATTTATGGAAATAGTTTTTTATCCTGATGATTTGCTTCGAGTACAAACGAAGGATGTTGCAAATATTGATGATGAATTGCGAAGTATCATTTTTCAAATGATAGGTTTAATGGATAAAAGCAAGGGTGTTGGACTGGCTGCACCTCAAGTAGGTCTTGATTTGTCTATTTTTGTAGTTAGAGAAAATATGATGTCAAAACCTTTGGTTTTTATTAATCCTGTAATAACGTCAAAATCTATTGAACTTAGTGTTTATAAAGAAGGTTGTTTAAGTATTCCTGGAGTTTATTATGATTTATCAAGGCCAAAATCAATTGTAATTGAAGCTTATGATGAAAATGGCAAGTTTTTTAAGATTGAAGATTTAGATATTTTAGCCAGAATTATTCAGCATGAAATGGATCATTTAAAAGGTGTACTTTTTATTGATTATTATGAGGATAAACTTAGGAATAAATTATTGAAATCTTATCTTAAGGAAAGGAGGCTTGTTAAATTTTGAAAATTTTTTTTGCAAGTTCTGATAATATTGCTTTAGAGGTTTTAAAAAAAATATCAGATCAATATGATGTAGTTGGAGTATTAACTGCACCTGATAAGCCTAGTGGTCGTGGTCTTTCTTTGAAAGTAAATGACATTAAACGTGAAGCTCTTAGTAGAAACATTACTGTTTTGCAACCAGTTGTACTTGATGCTGATGTAATAAACGTGGTAAAAAGCTTAGAGCCTGAACTTATGTTAGTTTTTTCTTATGGAAAAATTTTTAAGCAAGAATTTTTGGATATTTTTCCAATGGGTTGTATTAATATTCATCCTTCTCTTTTGCCAAAATATAGAGGCCCTTCTCCTATTCAATCTGCTATTTTAAATGGTGATTCTATTAGTGGAATTACTGTTCAAAAAATGCTCTTAGAGATGGATAGTGGTAATATTTTGGCGCAAAGTCAGTTTGAAATCAAGGGTTTTAATACAAGTGTTGATATTTTTAAATATGTTTCTTTAAATAGTTTTGATCTCGTAATAGAAGCTTTAAATAAATTGCTTAAAGGAGATGTTGGAGTTGTTCAAGATAAAAATAATGCTACATATTGTTCTTTTTTTGGCAAAGAGCATAGAATGATTGATTTTAAGTTGAGTGCTTTTGATATTAAGAATAAAATTAATGCGTGTAATCCTTGGCCCCTTGCAAGAGCTAGGCTTGATAATAATGAGATTATTTTTCATAGAGCTGATTTTATAAGTACTAATGATTATGATGATCAAGTTATTGGAAAAATTGTTGATTTTGATCCTAGTAAAGGTCTTTTGGTAAAGACAGGAGATGGAATTTTGGTATTATTAGAGCTTCAAAGAATTGGAAAAAAAGTTTTAGATTGTGCATCATTTTATCATGGAAGTAAAGATTTAATAGGTAAGGTTTTTTCTTAAAAATAAAGTTTAAGGAGATGATATAATATTGATGGATAATAAACCACCACATAATCAGTTATTTTTAGATAGTCAAAATCTAAATGATAGTAATTTGCATGAATTTAGAGAAAATTATGATGATAAAATGCATGATTTGCCAGAGCATGTGTCTAGGGGTTTAGTGCTTACTATTGTTGGGTCTTTGATGATTTCATGTGCGATATTTTTTATTTTTTTAAAGGGTAGTGATATTGTTGTTGTTCCAAATTTAAGTGGACTTTATATTGAAGAGGCAATTACTGAGCTTCAAAATAAAGAATTAATTCCTTATGTTGAACTTAAGTTCTCATCAACTTCGCTTGATAAAGGTAAGGTAATAGATCAAAAACCTAAGGCAGGTACTGTTTTGAGACTTGATAGTAAGGTTAAAATCTTTATTAGTAAAGGAGCTGTGATAAATAAAGTTGATAATTTTATTGGTAAGAATATTGATGATGTTCTTATTAATTTGAAAGCCAATGCAATTAATAATAATAGGATGCTTTATCATTTGTTAAGACCTGTTGAAATTGAGAGTATTCTTCCAAAAGGAACAATAATTCGCCAAGAACCATCACCAGGTACTAAGATTGCGAGTTTAGTTGATCTTCAATTTTTAGTAAGTAAAGGGCAAGAAGAGCCATCTGTTAAGTATATAAAAAACTATGTTGGACTCTATTACAAAGATGTAATAATTTCTCTTTTAAATGATGAGATTAATTTTGATATCAATGTTTCTAAGGGTAATGATTTTGGAAGTGTTATTTATCAGTCTTTATCTCCTGGAAATAAGATTGAAACCTTAGATAAATTGATAATTACTATTAATGAACCAAGAGTTAATAGTACAAGCGTGTTTGGAATTATGACTTATAAATTAGATGTATATCCATCTAGTGTAGATATCATGGTTAAAGTAAGAGATTCTAGTGGAAATAGTGCTTTATTTTATTCTTTTAGATCTAAAGGTGGACTTATTAAATTGCCTTATGAGGCATTAAAAGGCTCAACAGTTGAGCTTTATATTCATGATAAACTTATAAATCAAACATTAGTGAATTGAAATAATGAAGGCAAATTTTATTTTTGAGTTTAATACAGGATGTTATTATTAGTCATTCATTTTTGATGTAATAATCGTGGATGCTACGATTGTAGCTGTTTCTGTTTTTAAAATATTTGGTGAAATGTTATATGTGTTAAAATTGTACTTTGTTATTAAATTTATTTCTTTTGTTATAAATCCTCTCTCAGGTCCAATTATGACAATCACATTTTCTGTTTTTATATTTATGTCAATTAGTTTGTTTTTGCTATTTCTTTCAAGTAGTATTTTTGTGGTATTAAAATTGTCATCTTTTATATTCTCTAAGACTTCTATCAAATTGTTAAAAATTTTAATTTTTGGTATATATGTAATTCCGCCTTGCATAGCTCCTTTTATTAAATATTTTTCATATTCTTTTGTTCTAAAGAGTTTGGAGTGTGAGTAGGATTTTTCACTAAGTAAAGCATTGAAAAAAATGATTTCAGATATTCCAATACTACCAAGGTGTTGAATTATTCTTTTTGCTGCAATTGGTCTTATGAACCCAATGACAACTTTTACTCTTGTCAGTCGATTTGATTTTGATATTTTATGATTGTTTTTAAAGAAAAGTCTTATATCTTTATGATATATGCATGAATAGATGTGTTCTTCACCAATAATGCCAAATTTAAAGGAATCATTATTTTTAAGTTTTAATATTTCTGTAATATGTTTTACTCTTGGATCATTAAGTACGATTCCATTATGAAACTCATTTGTGTTTATTAATATCAAATTCATTGTTTATGATTTAGTTCCTTATTAATTATATTATATTTATGTTATAATGAAAAATCGATTGATTTAGGAGAAAATATGGCAATTAGTTTGACTAAGCAGGAATTTATTGATAAGGTTTTTGATTATAAAAACAATCAAGAATGGAATTTTAAGGGTACAAAGCCTGCAATAATTGATTTTTATGCTGATTGGTGTGGTCCATGTAAAATGCTTGCTCCGATTTATGACGAACTTTCTAAGGAATATGAAGATAAAATTGATTTTTATAAAGTTAATACTGATAAGGAGCAAGAAGTTTCTATGATGCTTGGTGTACAAAGTCTTCCTACCATTATTTTTGTTCCTGTTGGAGATAAGCCAAGAGTTTCTGTTGGATTTATTGAAAAAAATTCTTTGAAGGATGCAATTAAAGATTTGTTTAAAGTTTAATAAAAGGGTTTAATGATAAGAAATTGAACTCTTGTCTGTTTATATAATGTTCTTTTTAAGTTATAATTAGTTTTAGGATATAGTGAATTGATAAAAGAGGAGTTAAATTTATGGGCAGAAGGTGTTGAGTTTAAACATTGGGATGCTTATTATAATTTTATTTTATCTGTTCTCAATATTCTTTGTATTAAAGAATATGAGCTATCTGTTATCCTATGCAATAATGAGTACATTCAAAAGTTAAATGGTGAATTTAGGCAAAAACCAGAGCCTACTGATGTTTTGTCTTTTAATTATTTTGAAGGTAGTGAACAAATAAATCATAAAATACAAGGAGATATTGTCATATCTCTTGAGTATTTGGAGTTTAGTTCTTTAGAATTTAATGTTGAAATGTATGATGAGCTTCAAAGAAATACTATACATGGGATTTTGCATTTAATAGGATATACTCATGATACAAATAATTTTCAAAATGAGACAATGTTGATTATTCAGGAACAGGTTTTAAGAGAAACCAGAAGGGTATTTTGATGTTCAAGTTTTTTAATTTTAAGAATAAAAAAATGAAATATGTTGAGGGTAAAGATAGCGAAGAAAAATCGAAATTTGAAACATCTTTGCTTAATAATTTTAATTCTCTTAAAGAAACGATTGTGAAAGAGATTATGGTTCCAAGAATAAGTGTAATATTTATTGATTATTCTATAAGTAAAGATGATATTTTGAAAGTTGTAACTTCTAGCAATCATTCAAGATTTCCTGTTTATAAAGAAACAATAGACGATATTATAGGAATAATTCATACAAAAGATATATTGTTACATATGTGGAAGAAAGATTTTTATGAGATAGATCTAAAAGATATTATGCGAAAAGTTATGTTTGTTCCTGAGAGTAAGAAAATAGATTCTCTTTTAAAAGAATTTCAAGAAAATCATGTGCATATTGCTATTGTAGTTGATGAATATGGAGGAATTTCGGGGCTTGTTACACTTGAAGATATTCTTGAAGAGATTGTGGGAGATATTCAAGATGAATTTGATAATGAAGTTGATGAAATAGTTCCTCTTGATGATGGAAGTTATCTTTGTACAGCTAGAGTGTTAATTGAAGATTTAAATGAAAAACTTGGATTGTGTCTTCCAGATGGAGATTTTGATACTCTTGGAGGTTTTGTTTATGATCTATTTGGAAGAATTCCTTTGAAGAATGAGAAGATAGAATATAATAATTTAATTTTTACTATTAAAAATATGCATCAGCGAAATATTAAGGTAATAAAGATTTCCCAAAAGGAAGGTTTATGAATTTTAAGAGATTTTTTATAATGCTTTTGTTTTTTTATTTAAATTTTGGTAGTTTAATAGGTGCTACTACAACTGCTATTGAATATTATCAAAAGGCACAAACATGTTATCTTATGCAAAAATATTATGATGCTATTGATGAACTTCTTGAAGCTGTTAAGATTAATCCTAATTATTATGAGGCTTACAAATTTCTGGCTGAAATTTATTATAAATTAAAAATATATAATCAAGCTCAGTTTTTTATAGAAAAAGCTTATAAGATGTCAAATAGAGACATCGAATATAAAATTCTTTATGCAAATATATTGCTTAAAAATAATGGAGCATCACAAGCTAAAAAGTTTTATTCAGAGGTTTTATCTAAACAGAAAAATAACATTGATGCTTTAGTGGGGCTTGCTTCAATTTTTGAAGAAGAAGGTTTACTTATTGCGGCTGCTAATTATTATTTGTCCGTTCTTGAGTATAGTCGTACAAATTATAGTGCATTTGACCATCTTATGAGCATTTATGAAAAATTAAACATGAATGATAAGGCACAACATTTAATAAATAAGGTTAGAGGAACTTTTACTTCTTTTCCGGATTTTCATAGGAGAGTTGCAGAATTTTCTATTAAAACTGGTAATTTAGGATCTGCTGAAAAATATGCTCAAAATTATTTAATGTTGCTAAAGACTACTTATAAAGATTTTGGACTTGTTGATGCTTATCGTTTACTTGCTCTTGTTTATTTATATCAAGTTAAATATGAAGATGCAGTAGATGCGCTTCAAAAAGCGATAGTTATTGAACAAGATTCTGATGAGCTTTATTATTTACTTGGATATTCTTATTTAAAATTTGGAGAGGTTGATAAGGCTGTTTTTAATTTGGAGAGGGCTAAAAATATGAAAAAAGACTTAGAATTTTATGATATGGCTCTTGAAGAAAGTTTTTTTGTATCTAATTTTAGAAGTGCATTTCAAAAAAATAATAGTACTAATGTAGAAATATCTAAGAGGTATCAAAATGAAGGGCTTAAGGCTTTTCAAGATTTAAGTTTAGATGCAGCAATATTTAATGTAAAGAATGCTATTGATATTTATCCTGATAATGATGGGGCTAGATTTTTGCTTGCTAAGATTTATAAGTTTATGAAATTAGATGTAATGGCTTATGAAGAACTGTATTATTTGGTAGAACAGAGAAAGGTTACTGATTCTGAGATTTTAGATTTTTATGATATGGTTGCATTTGATATTAGAAGTTCTTTGTTTTTTAAGTATGGTTATAAAACTATTGGTGACTTGAATAAGCTTTATGATAACCAAACAGTTTACAGGATAGGTATTTTTACTCAAAATGAAAATAAAGTTTTTGGTGCAAATGATTTAATTTTAAAATATGCTGAGAGGATTCTTGATCGTAATTTAAATATAGAAGTGGTTAATTATAGATTTGATTATAATAAGGATAAAGATTATTTGGTAAGTAGTTTTTCTGAGGAATTTTCTTATGCACGAAATAATAATCTTGATTTATTTTTAATGTTTGATCTTGATGTGGATGTTTTTCAAAACTTGGCTAGTTTAAGGGTAGATATTTTTTCAGGTAAAACCGGAGTTAAAGTGAAAACTTTTAGTTATAATTCAGGGGGAGTGTTATATTTGAGTAATATTTTAAGTTCTTTCTCTAGAGATTTTAATGATTATTTGCCAAAAAAGGGAAAAATACTTCAGATCAAAAAAGATGATGTTTTAATTAATCTTGGGCATGTAAACGATGTAAAACTAGGTGATGTCTTTTTAGTTCTTAAAGAGGGGGCTTTAAAATATAATAGTGATAGTGCTAGTTTTATGAGTTATAGTAAGTCAGATATTCTTGGTGAAATTTCTATTGAGGAGATAGGTGATTATATTTCTAGAGGGACTTTAAAATCATCTGCACTTTTAAGAGATTATATTCAAGAAGGATATACGGTTTTTATAAAAAAATAGTTTGACACTTGGTATTAATTAATTTATTATTTAATAATTCTAGTAGACAATAAAAAATGATGGAGGAGTTGTATGAAGTTAGCTATTAATGGCTTTGGACGTATAGGTAGAAATGTTTTTAAAATTGCTTTTGAGAGAGGAATAGAAGTTGTTGCTGTAAATGATTTGACAGATCCTAAAACACTTGCACATCTTTTGAAATATGATTCTACTTTTGGAGTATATAATAAAAAAGTTGAAGCAAGAGATGGAGCTATTGTAGTAGATGGGAAAGAAATAAAGATTATTGCTGAGCGTGATCCCAAAAAGCTTCCTTGGGGTAAATTTGGGATTGATGTTGTAATTGAGTCAACAGGTGTGTTCTCTTCAGCAACAAGTGATAGAGGTGGGTATCTTGATCATGTTGAACATGCTGGTGCTAAGAAAGTAATTTTGACAGTGCCTGCTAAAGATGATATTAAAACAATTGTACTTGGTGTTAATGAGCATGAAATTACTTCTGATTTAAAAGCTGTTTCTAATGCTTCATGCACAACAAACTGTTTGGCACCTCTTGCAAAGGTTTTACATGAGGCTTTTGGTATTGAACAAGGGCTTATGACTACTGTGCATGCTTATACTAATGATCAAAGGATTCTGGATTTGCCACATGCTGATTTAAGACGAGCACGAGCTGGGGCTCTTTCAATTATTCCTACTTCAACAGGTGCGGCTAAGGCTGTTGGACTTGTTTTGCCTGAACTTAAAGGTAAGCTTAATGGTACTTCTATGAGAGTTCCTGTACCTACAGGTTCTATTGTTGATCTTACAGTTCAACTTAAGAAAAAAGATGTTACAAAAGAAGAGATCAATTCTGTACTTAAGAAAGCATCAGAGTCTAGAGAACTTAGTGGTATTTTAGGATATACAGAAGATCCTATAGTGTCTTCAGATATTAGAGGAAATTCTCATTCTTCAATAGTTGATGGTCTTGAGACTATGGTATTGCTAGATGGTTTTGTGAAAGTACTTGCTTGGTATGATAATGAATTTGGATATTCTACAAGAGTAGTTGACCTTGCACAAAAATTAGTTAAATAATTGAGAAGATAATCTTGAGGTATTTGTAAATGTCAATAAGAACTATAAAAGATTGTGATTTTTCAGGCAAACGTGCTTTGGTTAGATGTGATTTTAATGTTCCCTTACGAGAAGGGAACATTACTGATGATACTAGAATTAAGGCGGCTTTACCCACAATAGAATATCTTAAATCTCAAGGAGCCAGAGTTGTTTTGATGAGTCATTTGGGTAGACCAAAGGGAGAGAAAAATCTTAGGTATTCTCTTATGCCTATTGCTAGGAGATTATCAGAACTGTTGGGGCAAGATGTTAAGATGTTGTCTGATTGTATAGGTGATGAAGTAGTTGCAGCTGTTTCTTGTATGCAGAATGGAGATGTTGTTTTACTTGAGAATGTGAGATTTTATAAGGAAGAAGAAGAAAATAGCGATGCTTTTGCAATGCAGTTATCTAAAAGTGGTGATATTTTTGTAAATGATGCTTTTGGAACTGCTCATAGAGCTCATGCTTCTACATCAGGTGTTGCATCTTATTTGCCAGCTGTTGGTGGATTTTTGATGGAAAGAGAAGATGAATTTTTGGGTAAAATTTTAAAAAATCCTGAGAGTCCATTTGTTTCAATAATTGGTGGTTCAAAAGTTTCTTCAAAAATTGCAGTTCTTGAATCCCTTTTACCAAAATCAAATGTAATGGTAATTGGTGGTGGAATGGCATATACCTTTTTAAAAGTAGAGGGATATTCTATTGGTAAGTCTCTTTTAGAAAATGAATATATTGATATAGCCGCATCTTTTTTGAAGAAGGCAAAGGAATTAAGTGTAGAAGTTATTTTGCCTATTGATCATGTTGTTGCGAGTGAATTTCAGGAATATTCTATGCCTGAATATGTTGATTTTGTGAATATTCCTGATAATAAGATTGGGATGGATATTGGCGAGAAGACTTTGGAAAAAATTGAGAGAGTTCTTAGTAGTGCAAAAACTGTAATTTGGAATGGTCCTCTTGGAGTATTTGAGTTTGATGCTTTTGCCAAAGGTACAGCAAAGGTTGCAGAATATGTGGCTAATTGTCCTGGAATTACGGTTATTGGCGGTGGAGATTCAGTGGCTGCTGTAAATAAATTTAATTTGTCTGGAAAGATAACCCATGTTTCAACAGGGGGTGGTGCTTCTCTTGAATATCTTGAAGGAAAAGTTTTACCAGGTATAAAAGTGTTGGAGGTTTAAGATGAGAAAGGTTTTCTTAGCAGGAAATTGGAAAATGCATTATACAAGTGTAGAGGCTGCAGATGTTGCTAAACAGATTGTAGATGGTGTCTACAATATTAATAATAATGTGGTGGTTATGATAACACCTACATTTACGTCCCTTTGTAAAGTTTGTAGGGTGACTAAGGGAACCAATGTTCTTCTTGGTGCTCAAAATATGTCTTATGAGAGTAGCGGCGCTAGAACAAGTGAAATTGCGCCTTCTATGCTTTTGGAATTTGGGGTTGATTACGTAATACTTGGACATTCTGAATGTAGAACATATCTTGGAGAAAATGATGAAATTATAAATAAGAAAGTTCTTACAGGACTTAAACATCCATTTAAATATTTGATTCTCTGTGTTGGAGAAACCCTTGAAGAGAGAGAAAAAGGTAAAACTTTAGATGTAGTTTTGAATCAGGTTAGAAATGGATTAGTATCTGTATATGAATCTGATCTTCAGAGAATAATTTTAGCTTATGAACCTGTATGGGCAATTGGGACAGGAAAGACAGCAACAAAAGAAGAAGCACAAGAAGTGCATAAGGCAATTAGGCTTGAAATTCAATCATTATATTCAAAATCGGCAGCAGATAATATTATTATTCAATATGGTGGTTCTGTTAATGTTGACAATGTTGAAGGTTTAATGGGTGAAAGCGATATTGATGGAGCATTAATTGGTGGTGCGTCTTTAAAAGCAGATTCGTTTTTAAAGATAATTAATAAAATATCGAAATAAAGAGGTTTGTTTTGGAGTTAGTTAGATTTTTAGTATTTGTCTTTTTTGTTATTACTTCATTTATGATTATTTTGTTAGTATTGTTTCAAGATGAACAAGGCGATGGCATTGGAGGAGTGTTTGGAGGTGGAAGTTCTTCTATTTTTGGGGCAAGATCTTCAAGTGTTGCAATAAAAATTACAGCATTTTTTATTATTCTTTTTTTTGTTTTTGTAATTGCATTGTCTTTTATTAATACCAAACGAGTTGATAGTGATTTGTTAAAAAATGTTAAAGTTGATGAGAAGAGTTCAACTTTTTGGGATGATGATAAAAATAAAAATAATGAAGATGCTTTAAATAAAGAAACTTTAAATAAAGAGAATCAAGAAGATAAATAATAAATTTTAAATAACTTGTATATACTATTAAAGAGATGATAGCTTATTAGGAAAATTGATTTATTGGAAATTTATTGGGGTTTTGTTGTGTTCTTGTAGATATCTTAAAGTTTTACTAAAGTGGTTTGAACCTAAAAATCCATTGTGTGCAGAATAAGGAGAGGGGTGGCTTGTTTCAAGGATTAAATGTTTTGATATATCTATTAATTCTTTTTTTCCCTTTGCAAAATTACCCCATAACATAAATACAACATTATTTAAATTTTTTGAGATGATTTTTATTACTTCGTTTGTAAAAATTTCCCAACCAATATCCTTATGAGATGATGGGCGACCTTCTTCTACTGTTAATATTGAATTTAGCAAAAACGTTCCCTGTTCTGCCCATCGTGTTAAATCTCCATTTGGAATAGTTTTTATTTTTAAACTTTTCTCTATTTCTTTAAAAATATTTTGTAATGATGGAGGTATCTTGATGTCTGGATTAACAGAAAATGCCAAACCATTAGCTTGTCCTTTTCCGTGGTATGGATCTTGTCCAAGTATCACCACTTTAATATCTTTAAATGGTAAGGTATCAAATGCATTAAATATTAATCTTGGTGGTGGAAATATTTTATCCTTTTTAGTTTTATATTCATTTTTTATGAAACTTACAAGTCTTTTAAAGTATCCTTTGCAAAATTCACTTTTTAACATTTCTTTCCAAGATTCTTCAATTTTTACTTCCACATTTAATATTATATAGAAAATTAATTATTTTGTAATATTTTAATTGAATTTTTCAATTTGATTTTATTGGTTTTTTATTTAGAATAATATGTTATGGTCAGTGATACATTGAAAAGAATAGAGATATTGGCTGAATTGATAACTCGAAGAAGACGAGAGAGAATAGATGAAGTATTAAATAATCGTACAAATTATTTGACACTTGTACTTGAAGATATTTTTCAATCTCAAAATGCAAGTGCTACAATGCGTACAATTGAGATTTTAGGACTTAGTAATATTCATATTATTGAGACTAATAATAAGTATATTTTAAATCCAGGTGTTGTTCTTGGAGCTTCAAAATGGATAGGTATTAATAAATATAAATGTGTAAAAGTTGCATTTGAACATTTAAAAGCTAATGGGTATAAAATAGTAGCTACATCATTAGATAATGAAGCCATATCTCTTGAAGATTTTCCAATTGATACTAAAATGGCAGTATTTTTTGGAACAGAATTAACGGGTCTTAGCCATACAATTTTGCAAAATGCTGATTTGCATTTAAAAATACCAATGTATGGATTTACACAAAGTTATAATCTCTCTGTAGCTGTAGCTATAGTCTTTTATTCTTTAATTAATCGTTTAAGAAGTAGTTCTATTGATTATTTGCTAAATGAAGATGAAAAGTTAAACTTAAAGCTTGAATATTATAGAAAAATTATAAAAAGGTACAAAATCATTGAGAAATTGTAGTTTTTCTAGTTTTTAGCTTGTTTAGGAAACAATATATAAAGGTGTCAATTATCATTATTGCAATGGTAAAGGGCCATGAACTTTTTACCATGTTAATGTTATTTCCAGGATATAGTTGTTCTATTATGTACATTGAAATATTTGCTAACATATAGGCTATACAAGAAGAGCAGAATCTTGATACATTGTGAATTATCCATTTGTTGTTTATATTGTTTTTTTGTAGTATAGAATATACTTTTATGTTCACATAGTTAGATAAAAATATGATATATGTTCCAGTGAAAATTATTGAAATATAAGAAGCATTGTAGAACAATACTTTTAAGTGTATGTTAGAAGTATCAAACTCATTTTGATGAAAATAGAGTGTAAAATGTATCATTATTACAAAAGTGATATGTGTGAGCATATTTAATGTTATTGACTCTATAGCTGATTTTTCATTGTATTTTTCTGTAATTAAATTTAGCGAACAAAGTATTGATAAAAAGGTTATGCCTGATAGGCTAATTTGTTGTTCAAATATAGTCACTTTCTTTAATATAATGAGATTTGAAAGTATACTCATTATTATGTTAAAACAAAAAAGTCCCGATTTGTCAAATAGGTAGTACAATAATGTCAATTGTGAATATACAAATGTTATTAAAATTATCCATAAAATCATGTCTATCATGTTGCTAATTATAACAAATTATTAAGTGATAATTGAATGTATATTTACTCATTAATTTGGATTTTTTTATTCTGATATATGTATTTTGCAATATAAATAAATGGAGTGCCCATGATGCCTGCGATTCCTTTAATAAAATATGTTGATATTATGATATTAAAATAGGCTTCTTTTGGGAATATATTAAAATATGTTGCAATGCTTACAAAAATTGTCGTATCTATAAATTCACTTACTAATGTTGATCCGTTGCTTCTTATAAACAAGAATCTTGGGAATTTTTCTTTTATTAAACGAAATAGGTATATATCGTTTAATTGAGATATTATATATGCGATAATTGATGCAATTAATAAAATTGGAATTGAAGAGAAAACATTTTCCAAATTTTCTAAATATATGTCAGAATTATTTGTTGAAAAATAAAGTTGAATGTTTGTAATAAATGCAAATGCTATAAAACTTATAAATCCAATATAAACTGCTTTTTTTGAATTTTTATGACCATAAATTTCTGATAAAATATCTGTTGCAACATATGATGATGCATAAAGAATATTGCCCAGTGTTGCATGCAATCCAAATATTGTAATTTGCTTTAAAACTTGAATGTTTGCAATAATTACGGATGATACTAGCCACGCTAGTAAGCCTTTTTGTCCAAAAAAGTTATACGTAATAATTAAAATCGAATAAGTGCAAATTAGCATGATGCACCATAGCATTTCGTTGTTCAAAAAATCTCCTTGTATTATTTATTATTTTAATATCTATTAATGTATTAGAGTAATTATAAGCTTTTAAGTGTTGTTTTGTAAATTAGTTTGTTTTTCTTTTTTTATTTATTTGTGTTATAATATCTTAAAAGATTATTGAGAGGGGATGTTTTTGGATTTGACTAGAAACTTTAGTAGCATAAGTGGCAAGCAGAGGGAATCTCTTAAAACTTCTTTAATAAATGCAAAAAATAATAACTTTACAAGTTCAGATCTTGTAATGGCTGCTTAATTTAGCAGAGAGTTTTGTTGGATTTTGCTTTGAGGTTCAACTTATACTCTTTAAGACATCAAAGTATGCCTAAAAATGTTTCAAGTTGATTTTTAGGGACTTTTAAACTTGAGAGTAATTTGGTGGTTTGCTTGTTTCCCAAGCCTTATTGCTTTTTTAAAAATTAGCTAAGCTTGTAGATATTTATGATATTATTTTTAGGACGCGGGTTCAATTCCCGCCATCTCCAATTTTTTATATTTAAGATATTAGCTTTTCAAGAAGCGTCCTATCGGAATCGAACCGACATCATTAGCTTGGAAGGCTAAGGTAATAGCCATTATACGAAGGACGCACAGATAACAAAGTTGATTCTATAAAAAAATTCATTTTATGTCAATTGATTTTATTGTTAATTTCGGCTAGTATTTTTCTTGTTTAGCAAGTACAATTATGTTAACTTTTGTATAAGCTAATATATAAAGGATTTTTGTGTGGAGGACTTAATGGGCGAGAGAGGGGAAGTATATTCTGATAAATTGTTTACAAATTCGGATAGGACTTATTTCTTTAATGTTAAAGAAAATAGAAAAGGTGATTATTTTCTCAATATTGTGGAGAGTAAGAGAAATGTTAATGGAGATTTTGAGAGACATTCAGTTTTTGTTTATGAAGAGAATATTGATGAGTTTGAATCAAATTTATTGAAAGCAATTTCTGTAATTAAGAAAAAGGTTGCCGGAAATTTAGTTAAAAAAGGAGAATATCATAATGATCGTAAATCCTAGAGTGTTTAATAAGCATGATCCTTTTTGAGGATGACTTAGTCCTAGTCATGGACATAATTAAAGTTATGTTAATTGATATTTAAATTAGTTGAAAGCTCTTTCTGTGAAGGCTTAATATTCCATATTTTTTGATTGCATCTTTATGTTCTTTTGTTGGATATCCTTTGTTTTTTTTAAGTCCGTATAGGGGATAAGTTTTGTCATATTCATCCATCAATTTATCTCTTTGTACTTTTGCAATAATTGATGCTGCTTTTATTTCATCGATCATAGAATCCCCTTTAATTATTGCTCTAATTTGTTTAGCTTGTATTTTGGGGATGAATTTTCCATCTACAAGTACTAAATTGCATTCTATATTTAACTTTTGATATGCGATTTGCATTGCAAGGAGTGAAGCATTATGAATATTGATTTTATCAATAATTTCATTGGATATATCTGCAAACGCATAATGTGCATTCTCTAGTATTAATGATGAGAGATATTCTCTTTTTGTTTTGGTAAGTTTTTTTGAATCATCTAGTTCATTTAAAAAGCTGGGTTTACTTTTAAAAATAACAGCTGCACTTAAGACTGGGCCAAAAATGCATCCTCTTCCAACCTCATCAATTCCACAAATCATAACTATTTATTATAATACAAAGTTATGTTTAGTAAATTAATATTGTTTATAATTTAATTTAATTGGGAGTAGTTTTGTTTTTAGAAAAAATAGGACTTTTAGGATTTAAGTCTTTTGTTAAAATGCAAGAATTAAAGTTAAATAGTAGTTTAAATTTTATAGTAGGTCCAAATGGTTGTGGAAAGAGTAATTTATTAGATGCAATTCGTTTTTGTATAGGTGAAGATAATTTAAGTATTTTGAGAATTAAACATATAACAGATTTAATTTCTGTATCAAAATCTAAGGAATCTAATTTTGCTGAGGTGACTCTTTTTTTTAACAATGAGGATCTCTCTATTAGTGATTTTAGAGATAAATTTTATATTAGAAGAAGACTTTATAAAGATGGTACAAGTGAATATTTTTTAAATAATGATAATTTGAATCTTAAAAATTATATGGATCTTGTTAATAAGCTAAGATTCAAGAATTCTCCTTATATGTTTATTAATCAGGGTAAGATTGAGAGAATATCTTCAAGTGGCAATATTAATTTAAAATCTCTAATAGAAGAGGCTAGTGGAATAGATATGCTTAGAGTTGAAGAAGAACAGGCATATAAGAGCTTAGAAAAATCTAGAGAAAATTTAACTTCTCTTTTGATTTTGAGAGATGAATTAAATGAAAAATATGAAAAAATTAAAAATGATTTTTTGATTAAAGACAAATACCAAAAATTAAAGAACGATCTAGAAGTATTGGATAAAAATTTAAACTTGAAGAAGCTTTTTAATCTTAACTTTGAATTAACTAAACTTAAAAATAGCTTGAATATTAAAGATATAGATAATATTTTGTATTTAAGTAGTTTTTCTATTGAGAGTATTAAGGAAAAATTAGAATTTTATTCTCTTAGAGAGAAAAATGTTATTAAAAATATTGAACTTATTAAAAAAGAAATTGAGACTTTAAAATCTAAGTTGCTTACAATGGAGATTAAAATTCAAAAATTAGAACATGACAAGAGGGGAAAATTAAATTTAGCAAATATTTTTATGAGCAATAAGTCACAGATTGAATCAGTAAAAGTAGGCATAAATGAAGAGCTTATGAATTTAAATAATTCCCTTCAAAGTAAAAAGAAAGATTTTTTCATACTGACTGATGAGATAAATAGGTATACAAGGAGTTTTTTTGAACTTGTTGATTTAGTATTGTCGATTGTCAAAGAAAGCAATATAGAAGAGTTTGAGCAACTTAAAAAAAACATTTTAAATTTGTTAAAATTATTTGAAGATACATTAAGCATAAAATATCTTAAAAATATTAGAGAAAATTTACTTAAATATATAGCCAAGGAAGATAAACTTTTAAATTTATTAAGAGAGAAAATTGAACCTATTTTTGAACAAAATGTTGATTTAAGAAAATTTTTGCTTACGAGAAATAATTCTAAAACTAGCCTTGCAAAGGAAATCACTACTATTGAGAGTTTAGTGTCTGAGAAGACATTGAAATTAAATGAGATATTGGGTGAAATTGAATATACAGAGCTTTCTAGGCTTAAAAATGAAGATGAAATTAAATTAATTGATAGTAATTTAAAGTTTTTATTTGAAACTAGAGATGAACTTAAGGAGCGCCTTAATAATTTAAATTTAAAACTGGATGAATTAAACTTGGAACGAAGTGACATTAATGTTAATTTAGACAAGTTCTTAAGTGCTGCTAAAGGTAGTGAATTGGTTGGAAATAAAGAGATCAATACTTTGAGTGTATTAGATGCTTTTAAAAATTCATCTTATTATGAATATATGAAAAAGCAAGCAGAATATGATATTTTATTGCATTCTAATTTGGATATTAAGGATGAGATAAAAGATTTTAATTTTATTAATAAGGATATGGAAAAATTTGATCTTGAAGATGATTTAGTGCAGATAGCTTCTTTACGGAAAGAAATTAGTATGATTGAACATGATAATTATATTTTTTTTAATGTTGAAAGGGAATATAATGAGATAAAGGATAAGGTTGAAAAAATAAATTTACAAATAAACGATTTAAATGCTACTAAAGAATCTTTAGATAAACTTAGAAAAAGAATTAAGAGGGAAATTAATAAAAAATTTAATGATGCTTTTGATAAAATTAGTGATCATTTTATTTATTTTTTTAGTCGAATATTTAAGGGTAGTGGAAGTTTATTTTATGATAAAGATTTAGATGAGATAGAAATTAAAATAAATTTTAAGGATAAATTAGTCAGAGGCAATAAAATGCTTTCTGGGGGAGAGCATTCTTTAATTAGCATAGCATTTTTGTTTGCTTTGTATTATTATTCTCCTGCTTCATTTTGTGTACTTGATGAAATAGATGCTTCTCTTGATTTTGAAAATAGTAATAAACTCTCAACACTTTTAAATGAACTTGGTCAAAAAGTTCAATTATTGATAATAACTCATAATATGTATGTTGCTAAGGGAAGTAAGAATTTGATAGGTGTTACTAGTGATAATGGAGAAAGTGTAATATTTAATATATAATTTACTTAGTATATTAGGAAAATTATTATGAGAGAGAAAAAGTTTCATTTTCAACAATATTTTTTAATTTTAATATTTTTATTAATTATTGTTTCTTTTTTTACTTATTGGTATTCATCTAAAATTATTGAAGAGAGTAAAAATAGTACTGAAGAGAATTTAAATCTTAAGTTGAAATTACTTAATATAGAAGATTTTTATTTTGATTTGAATTCTAGTTTTAATATGGATGATTTTTTCTTTCCTAAGCCTAGTCTTCCTGATGGTAGATTGGGTGATAGTGTAATGCATTATCGATCAATTAATGAAGACATTTTGAAAGATCTTTGGGTTAAATCAGATAATTTGTTTAATATTGATTTAGAAAAGGAAAATGAATTATTAGTTGATAAAATATTGGAAAATTATAAGTGAATAAATGGAATTTTATTTATTGTAATTTTTTATTCTTTATTATTAATATAGTATCTTCTTTTGCTTTTGAAAAAAATAAACAGAATATTTATGAACTTGATTTTAATAGTGAAAGGCAAGAATTTTTGGTAAATATTAATTCAAAATTTAATTTTTTTTTTAAAGATGAAGCTTGGATTTATATTAAAAATAATAAAAATAATCCTTTTATTAAACTCTTATCAGAATCTTATCAAGATGGTGCTATGTTTACTTTTCAAACTTCAAAAAATGTTGGAGTTGTTATGTTGACATTTAAGTATCAAAATGTAAAGGATTCTAGGGAATTTACTAAAAATGTAATTTTGAGGATTGTTAAACAAGAAAAATCTTTCAATTTGGATCAAATGAATTCGGAAGGTACTTTAAATTTGGATAAAGATATTAAAAATGATGAGGATTTTGGATTAAATAATCAGAATGGACATAATGTAGATTTGAAAGATATTATGAGGAGAGCTTTAAATTTATATCATATTAATGATTACAAGGGAGCAATTAAATTGCTTAATAAATATGATTTGAATAGTGATGAGTATATTTTATTAAAGGCAGAACTTTATTATAAGAATGGGGATTATTTGAACTCTTATTTAAATTATTTGAGTTTAAGGGATGATTTTTTTAATCAGATCTTTGTAAATTTAATTAGTCTTGGTATTAAATTAAATAAAGTTGAAAATGTATTAAGAGATGTTAGATTTTTAGTAGAAAATAATATTGATTTTGATGAGGATATTTATCTTGATATTCTTGAGTTTTTATTAACAAATGGTGAGTATGAATTTTACGCTAGCTTGAGTTCACTATATTACCCCAAATATGTAAGTTCAAAGTTTGAAGATAGATATAATTATTTATTAGGTAAATTTTATGAAACCGAGAGCAAATATAAAGATTTTGTAAAGTCTCTTAGTTACTACAAAAGAGTTATTGATAGTTATCCTTTTAGTAGTTATTATGAATTATCTAAATTAAGGTTTTTGTTTTTAAAACGGTTTTTTTAGGAGAAATTGAATATGATTAGGCGTAAACTTACTAAGCAACTTGAAATTATCAAAGACTATCTTTGGGATATGAAAGAGTGTGTTCTTAAGATGATAGAAAATTCATTAATAGCTTTAGAGTCTAGAGATAAAAATTTGGCTAAAAAGATTATTAATGAGGATGAAAAAATGATAGATGATTATCAATATGATATTGAAGATTTATGTGGACGCATAATTGCTACTGAACATCCTGTTGCTACTGAGCTTAGAGAAATTTTGGCAATTATTAAAATCATTAGCTCTCTTGAACGTATTGCAGATCATTCTACTAAAATTGTAAAAGTAGTACTTCTTTTAGAATCTAATGTAGGAGATTTTTCTTCTGTTGATATTTATCAAAAACCTTTAAGAGAAATGGCAGATACAGCAAAAGATATGCTTGCAAATATTTTTGATGCTTATTTTGATGGAGATTTTATTAAAATACTTAAGATAGTAAAGTATGATAATATTATAGATAAATTGTTTTCAAAACAAAAGACTCTTGTAATTGATGCAATGAAAAATAATCCAGAAAATTTGGATTATCTTTTAAATATATTATTTTTAAATAGTTTTTTAGAAAGAGTTGGGGATCATGTTGCAACAATAGGAGAACTACTTTACTTTGTTAAAGTAGGAGAGAAAGTAAATCTTACTTAAATAATGTGTTATTTTATTCTTTGATTATTTAATCATTATGATTGTTTTTAAATTAATTGATTTTTTTATATGTTGCTGGCATTACATATTCTAAGTTTTTATTACCTCTAATTGTTTCTGAATGTCCAATTAATAAGTAAGAATCATCTTTTAAGTATTTATTGAATTTGTCAGCAAGTTTGTTTCTTGTTTGCTCATCAAAATAAATCATTACGTTTCTACAAAAAATTAAATCGAATTTCTTATTAAATGGAAAAACATCATTCATTAAATTTAATTTTTTAAATACAGTCATTTCTTTAAGTTCATCTTTAACTTCAAATTTGTCATTTTCAAGTTTATTTAAATATTTAATTTTTAAATATTTTGGTAGAGTTTTTACTCGATCTTCTGGATAAATTCCTTCTTTAGCTTCTCTTAATACAGTAATTGAAATATCTGTTGCTAAAATTTTTGCTTTACATTGGATTTTATTGTTATTTATATATTCATTTAATATCATTGCTATTGTATATGCTTCTTCTCCACTTGAGCATCCAGCTGACCATATTCTAATTTCTTTTTCTTGCGTTTGTGTTATTCTTTTGATCATTTTGGGTAGAAGATTATTTGCAAGAAATTCAAAGTGATTAGGTTCTCTAAAAAAATAGGTGTGATTTGTTGATATTTTATCTACTAATTCTATTAGAGATATTTGATTTTTTTGATTTTCTAAGTAATTAATATATTCTGTAAAATTGGTTAAGTTTTTTGCTTTAATTGTTGATGATAAGCGACTCTCTATTAGTAATTTTTTTTTCTCGCTAAGATTAATACCAAAATTATTATAAATTATTTTGGAGAGTCTGTAAAATTCTTCTTGGTTTATTTTAATATTAAATTCATTATTTATGTTCATTATTATATGTCACATCCGTTATATTAATATTTCTTAATTTTTGCAAATATTAATTAAATATTAATTATAATGTCGAAATTTATGATATCAAATATTTTTTTAATATAAATGTTTGAATTGAAATAATGTGTGAATTATGCTATTTTAATATCTAAAATGCTATTTTATTTCAGTTGAAGGGTTTTTATTATGCGTAAGAGAATAAGTCAAACAAAAAGTGTTACATCTGGTGGTGATTTAAATGATAAAAGAGTTGGGATGTGGGGCATTTTAGCACTTATATTAATTGTATTTGGGTTTATTATTGCACCTTTAATGCCAGGATTATTTGATACTACTGATTTGTCTAATTTAAAGTTTGGCTTTTATAAGGGACAGCCGATTTATTATGCAAAAGATAATAAATTTGCACAATATGTTAATTTTTATTCAAATTTTTATTCTAAATTAAAAAGAGATAATAATTATGATATAGACTATTTTATTTGGCGTTTGGCTTTTATGAAGTATGTTGAAGATATTGCTTTTCTTGATTTGGCAAAAAGTAGTAACTTTTATATTTCAAAAAGTGTTTTGAGTCAAAATATAATGAACTCTCCTGTTTATTTAGATTCTAATGGTAATTTTAGTCCTAAAAGGTATAATAAAGTTTCTGATTATCAAAAGTTTAAAATTTATAGTGAAGCTGTGGAAAATTTGCTTTCTTCAAATATTCAGGTTTTTTTGAATAGTAGTTTTGTATTTTCAGATTTTCTTTTAAGTTCTGTTAAGGAGATGAGTAAGATTAGAAAAAATATTGCTTATATTACACTCTCTTATGAAGATTTTCCAGAAGATAAAATAATATCTTATGCTGAAGATAATCAAAAGTTGTTTAGAAGTTTAGATCTTGTTTCTATTAGTTTTAAAAATTTAAGTGATGCTAATGATGCTTATGACAAATTATCTAAGAGTATGCCTTTTGAAGAAGTTGCTAAGTTTTATTCTGAAGACGTTGCTAATTTTAAAGGTATTGCTTCTTCTAAGCAATATTATTTTGATTTAGATCTTATGCTGAAGGAAAAAGAAGATCTAAATGCAATTTTTTCTTTGAAGATAAATGAATTTACTAATCCTATTAAATCTAAGAGTTCAGGGGAATATAAGATATATAAAGTGTTAAGTGATGTTTATAATTTTGATCAAAATTCAAGTCATGATATTAGTACTGTTAAAAATTATATAGAAACTTATGAGCCCAATGTTATTGAGACTTTTCTTGAAAATAAACTCAATGTTATTTTATCTGAAATTAATTCTGATGTTGGAGAGGAACGATCTTTGCAGAAGTATAATTTGAAAGTTAAAGAAGATGTGGTTAATCTTGCATATAATATGAACATCTATTCTAGTACTTTAAAAGAGCTTTCAATTTTTAGTAATAGTAAAGATTTTTATGACTTAATTTTTGATTTGAAGGAAGGTCAATGGTCTAAACCCTTTTTAGCAGATCATAAAGTTTATTCATTTGCTTTACGTTCGTCTTTTAATGATTCTTATGAGTCTGATACTTTAGTTCAAGAAGATCGTATTATTGATAATTTTTCTCAAGCAAATAGTAAGTTGCTATTAGATAATGTCTTAAATAAAAATAATTTTAAAGAAAATTTTAATGAGGCATTTTTTTCTTTAAAAGATTTTAGTTTAAATGCCGGTAATTAGAGTGTAGTTTAGGCTGTTATATTTTATTGAGTATAAGAGTAGATATGTAAAAATCATGTGATATGTTTTTTAAACAAAATTTTATATTTCTTTTTTTAGTTTTGTTTTCTTGTGTTAAAGGAAATAAGGATTTTATTATTTTTAATAAAGATTTTGATAAGAAGATGAGTATTAGCAAATTAAATTATTCTGATGAAAATGTGAGTGAAGATTCTGGAGAGAATGTGTTTGGCTCTTTAATTGATCTTAAGGGTTATAAAATTTTGTCAGTTCATCAGGAGAATTTAAATTTAGATGTCTATTTTGAGCAAGTGGTTTTGGCTCAAAATTTTGCAGATCTTAAGACGCATTTATTTATTATTGGTTTTGATCCTAAAAGTCATGAAGCAGTTGTTTTGTTTAAGACACAAATAAATATTGATTCCAAAAATTCTTATAATATGTATCTTGAAGATATTACTGGTGATTATGATTTTGATATAGTTGTTCAGGGTTTTTTAGATGAATATGCTGTTTTATATGTTTTTCAAAGGGCAGTTTCTAATGATGTTTCGTCATATAGACCTATATTTTTTGATAAGGTTAATGGAAACATTATTATAAATAAGTATTCTAGATCTTCTGCTTATGATGATAAGAAATCAAGAGAAAGTTATTCAATTTCTTTAGAGAGATATGAAAAGCAGGGTGAGGATATGATAGTAAGTAAGATAGAAAAATATGTATATTCTCAAGTTCAAGGTAAATATTATCCTTTGTCTACTAGTGAAAAGGTTAGACGTGTAGATAATGATGTATATCAAACTTTAAAAAATTTGCCCAAAGATGAAGTTTATAAATTTTTATATGGTGTTTGGTATGATAATGATTCTCATCAACGTTCAGAAAAGTTAGATTCTAAGAATATTTTGCTCTTATCATTTAATAGGCATTTTAATGAAATTAGCATTTTTAAGAATAATTCTCAAGAAATCGCACATATTGAATATATTTCAAGACCTGCCTATAATATTCTTAATATCAGTACTAAATCTGTTTTTTCGGATTTAATAGTATATAATTTTTGGATTAAAATTGTTGATATTGATAATATTGAAATAAAAGTTGATACAGGAACAGATGCTTATGATAAGTATGGGTTCTCAGGTATTTTTAAACGGTTTAATAATTCTGTTTTAGGGAATGATGATCAAAATTTTTTGTTTATTCCAAATGGTAATTATGTTTATAAAGATGTTATTTATGATTTTTCTTATCCTAGTCTTACTTATATTGTTAAAGATAATATTTATTATGGGATTTTTAATGTTTTTAATTTAAATGGTAATTTAGTTCTTGAATATGAAATTAGCATGGATGAGAATAAGATAAGTGAGTCTTTTATTGTTGAGTATAGCGAGAGAATAGTTAATAATCAAAAATTTTCTACGATTGTTCTTCATCCTATTAAAATTTTAAAAGATGAGGTAAGTTTGCTGAAAAGGCAAAAATTAAAACTTGAGAGAATAGAGAAATTAGGATAAAAACTATATGAAAATATTAAGGAGTATTATTACTTATATTAGTTTTTTTTTCTTTGTATTATTTTTTACTGTTTTATTTTTGATATCTTTAATTTTTAAGATATTTGGCTTTGAAAATGCTTTTATAAAGTTTATTTTTGTATTGATTAGATTTGCTATTAAGATTTGTTTATGCTTGTCTGGAATTAAGGTTGTTATTACAAAAGATGATGATTGTTGTTTGAACAAAGGTGGTGGTGTGGTAATTATTGCAAATCATATTGCATCAATGGATCCTATTTTTTTAATTTATGTTTTTGTAAGGCCTTTTGTAATAGTTGCTAAGAGGTCACTTTTAAGTATTCCTTTAGTTAATTTTGTATTACTTTCTATGGGGGCTATTTTTGTCAATAGAAGCAGTATAAGATCTTCTGCTATTACTCAACAAAAGGCGACTAAAATTATTAAAGAGGGTGGAGCTATTGGAATTTTTCCTGAAGGAACCAGAAATAGAGGTGGAAAAACAAAAGATTTTAAAAGAGGTTCTGTTAATTTGGCTTTAAGAACAAATTCTCCAATTGTTCCTGTTACTTTACTTAATACACATAAAGTTTTTATTAAGAATTTAATATTAAATTCGGGATTATCAGTCTATGTGCATATCCATTCTTTAGTAGATGTTTCTAATTTGACAGATTATGAGAAGGAGCAGCTTCATGTTATTGTTAGAGATAAAATAGTTAAAAAATTAGAAAAAATGAAAATTCAATATAATTGTTGATAGGAATTTAAATGAAAATAAATTGTTATGATGAGAGTAAAATTGTTACCTTATCTTCTCTTGAACATATTAGATTACGATCTGGAATGTATATTGGAAGATTAGGAGATGGTTCTAATATTGATGATGGTATTTATATTTTAGTTAAAGAAATCGTTGATAATTCAGTTGATGAATTTATTATGGGTTATGGCAAAGAAATTGTTATAAAAAAAGAGGATAATGTCATTACTGTAAGAGATTATGGCCGTGGAATTCCTCTTGGAAAGGTTGTTGAGAGTGTCTCTGTTATTAATACTGGTGCTAAGTATAATGATGATGTTTTTCAATTTTCTGTAGGGCTTAATGGAGTTGGAACTAAAGCTGTTAATGCTTTAAGCTCAAAATTTTTAATAAGGTCAATACGAGAAGGTAATTTCTTTGAAGCGGTGTTTTCAAAAGGAAATTTAATTAATACTACAGAAGGTAAATCCGATGAACAAAATGGTACTTATATTGAGTTTTTAGCCGATACAGAGATTTTCGGTAAATATAAATATAATGAGGATTTTTTACAAAGAAGATTTTTTCATTATGCTTGTTTAAATAAAGGTTTAAAAATTAATTATAATGATCAAATTTTTCGGTCTGATAATGGACTTCTTGATTTTATAAGAGCCGAGATTAAGTATGAGGATTTACTTTATGATTTTGTTTATTATTCTAGTAAAACTTTAGAGTTTGCATTTTCTCATACAAATAATTATGGTGAGACATATTTTTCATTTGTAAATGGGCAGTATACTAGTGATGGAGGTACACATCAAACAGGTTTTAGAGAAGGTTTTGCAAGAGCCATTAATGATTTTTTAAAAAAAACATATTCATCTACTGATGTTAGAGAAGGACTTGTGGCAACTCTTTCAATTAAAATAAAGGATCCAATATTTGAAAGTCAGACTAAAAATAAGCTTGGTAATATTGAGACTAGAGGTAATATTGCTAAGGAAGTACAAAGGCTAATTTTAGAGATTTTATATAAAGATAAAACACTTGCAAAAACAATAGAGAGTAAAGTTATTGATAATGAACGTCTTAGAAAGGAATTAAGCAGTGTACGTAAAGAGGCAAAAGAGAGAGCAAAAAAAATATCTTTTAAAATTCCTAAGCTTAAAGATTGTAAATTTCATTTTAATGAAAAAAGTGTACATTCTGATTCAACCATGATTTTTTTAACAGAAGGAGATTCTGCAACAGGATCAATGGTGTCTTGTAGAGATGTATATACACAAGCTATATTTTCTCTTCGTGGTAAACCCCAAAATATGTTTGAAAAAAATAGATCCGAAATTTATAAAAATGAAGAGCTTTATAATATGATGGTAGCCCTTGGTATTGAAGAATCAATTGAAAATTTAAGATATAATAAAATAGTAATTGCTACAGATGCAGATTTTGATGGATTTCATATTAGGAATTTGCTTTTAACATTTTTCTTGACTTATTTTGAAGATTTGGTTTTAAATGGGCATATGCATATTTTAGAGACACCACTTTTTAGAGTAAGAAATAAGAGCGCTACTATTTATTGTTATTCTGAGGAAGATAAACAGAAAGCTCTTCTTAAACTTAAAAATCCTGAGGTTACAAGATTTAAAGGACTTGGGGAAATCTCACCAAATGAATTTAAGGGGTTTATTGATGTTGCTAATATTAAACTTACAAAGGTAGATCTTGTCAATATTAAAGAAATAAAAGAGCAATTGGGATTTTATATGGGGCCAAATACTCCTGAGAGACGAAACTTTATTATGGAGAATTTAATTTAATGAACATTAAAACATTACTTAGAGATAATTTTTTACAGTATTCATCTTATGTTATTAAAGATCGTGCAATTGCTAGTGTTATTGATGGATTTAAACCGGTACAAAGACGAATAATACATTCTCTTTTTGAAATGAATGATGGCAATTTTCATAAAGTTGCAAATGTTGTTGGAAATACAATGAAATATCATCCTCATGGAGATACTTCAATTTATGAAGCTCTTGTTAATATGGCAAATAAAGATTTATTTATTGAAAAACAAGGGAATTTTGGTAATCTTTTAACGGGTGACCCTGCTTCTGCATCTCGTTATATTGAATGTCGATTAACTCCTTTAGCGTTTGAAGTGCTCTATAGTAAAGAAATAACAACTTATGAGCCTTCTTATGATGGTCGTAATGCTGAGCCTTTGATTTTTCCTGCTAAAATTCCTGTAATACTTATTCAGGGAAGTGAAGGAATTGCTGTTGGTATGGCTGCTAAAATTCTTCCTCATAACTTTAATGAAATTTTAAGAGCTGTTAAGAGTGAGTTACTTGGTGAAACTTATAAGCTTTATCCTGATTTCCCAACAGGTGGAATAGTTGATGTTAATGAGTATGCTGATGGCAATGGAAAGGTTTTGGTTCGTGCAAAAATTGAACCTACAGATGATAATAAGGCTGTTTTGATAAAAGAATTACCTTTTGGAGAAACTACAGAAAGTTTAATAGCTTCAATTGAGAGGGCTATTCGTAAAAACTATATTAAAGTTTCGAGTATTAATGATTTTACTACAGAAAATGTAGAGATTGAATTGACCCTTCCAAGGGGGGTATATGCCAATGAAATTATTGAAAAACTGTATCATTATACAAATTGCCAAGTTTCTATTTCTGTTAATTTGCTTTTACTGAGTGATAGATATCCTGTTATTTATACTGTTACAGATATTATCAAGTTTCATGCTGAACATTTACAAAAAGTTTTAAAGATGGAGCTTGAACTTGAGAGAAGTAAGATACTTGAAAAAATATTTTCTAAAACCTTAGAGCAAATATTTATTGAACATAAAATTTATAAAATTCTTGAAACTATTTCTAAAGAATCCGATGTTGTTGATATTGTAATGAGTGAAATTGTTAAGTATGGAGATAGGTTTTCTAGAAAAATTGTTTTAGATGATATTGAGAACTTGCTTAAAATTCCTATTAGGAAAATAAGTATGTTTGATATTGATAAGAATAATAAAGATATTCAAATTTTAAGTAAAGAATTAAAAAGTGTTGAGGGTAATATTAAATCAATTAAAAATTATTCAATAAATTTTATTGATAAGCTTCTTTCTAAATATTCAAAAATGTATCATAGAAAGACAGAGATATCTCTTATTGAATCCAAAAATGTTAGAGAAATTGCTACTAAGAATATGAAAATTTATGTAAATTTAAAAGCAGGGTTTGTTGGAAGCAGTCTTATTGATGGTGAATTTATTGGAAATGCTAGTTATTATGATAAGGTATTAATCTTTAAAAAGGATTCTTATATTTTAAAAAATATTGAAGATAAGACTTTTATTGAAAAGAATAATGTTAGTGTTTTAGTTTATGATATAAATAATTCTAAGGAGCAGGTATTTTCTATAATTTATCTTAATAAAGCCGATAATTTTTATTATGTTAAAAGATTTAGGATAGATAAGTTTTTAACTGATAAAGTCTATTATTTTTTAAATAAGGATGATGAATTTATAGATTTTACTTTTGATGCGCAATTTGTGGCGTTTTCTACTAGTAGAGATGTTGTTAAAATGATTGATATTAATAATTTTATGATTAAATCGCGAATTTCTATAGGTAAGAGAATTTCAAATAATATTATTAAAAAAGTTAAATTTAAATAAATTGAAGATGAAATAAATTATTGAACAATTCCTTTAATATGTATATAATGCAAACACTAGGCTGTTTATTTTGGGGGTGTTTTATGAAGAGAGTATTAATTTTAGTTTTACTTTTATTTTGTATTTTTGGAAGTTTTGCTCAAAGTTATGATGAAATGAAGACGGATATTGGGAGTAACAGCATTAATGGGAGCGGTAATTTGGAGAAGTTATTACTTTATGAGAGTTATAAACAAAATGCTTTAATTCCTTTTTTATTGAATTTATTTGTAGGTTTTGGAATAGGTTCTTTAGTTCAAGGTGATATTACAGGAGGATTATTGATTTTAGGGTTTGATGCTTTAAGCTTGGGTTTGTTAGGTTATGGTGTATATTCTACTTTGAATTCTAAGTCAGTTGAAGTCCCAGTAATTGGTTTATCTCTAATGACATTAGGAGGAATCACTATGTTTGTAACACGGATTGTTGAAGTTATACTTCCCTTTACACATGCAGCTAGCTATAATAAAAAACTTAGACAAAATTTAGGCATTGCATTAGGAGGTTTTCATCCTGAAGTTGATTTAAGCTTTGATGAAAATTCTAAAGTTATCTTTGAACTTTCTTTTACTAAGAAATATTAATTGTAAAAATTGATATTAAAGTCATTGAGTAGTTGTAATAATGAGTAATTGTAACTACTCTTTGTTTATATTATGGGTATTGATTTAAGTTATCTTTTAAACTTATTTATGTTGTTGTGTTTTTAATATGACTATTGCGTTTATGATTTGTGTTTTCTTTACTTATACTGTTTGATTTCACGACTTAGATCTTTTTTTATACTTTTTTGTTTTAAAATTTCTCTTTTGTCAAATAGTTTTTTTCCTTTACATATTCCAAGTTCAACTTTTATTAACGAATTTTTAAGATATATCGATATAGGAACTAGTGTGTATCCTTCTTTTTCTTTGAATTTTTTTAATTTTTGTATTTCTTTCTTTGTTATAAGTAATTTTCTACGTCTTGTTTCTTCGTGATTAAAGATATTACCTTCTTTATATTTTGCTACATGTAAATTTTCAAGCCATATTTCGTCTTTTTTTATATTGGCAAAGCTGTCATTGAATGTAAATTTTTTTAATTTAATAGATTTTACTTCAGTTCCTTTTAAAACAATACCACAACTTAGTCTGTCTTCAATAAAGTAATTAAATCTTGCTTTTTTATTGTCAAGCAGTATTGGACTCATATTTATTCCTTTTCAATAACTAATCTAAAGCCAATGTTAGGAGCACACCAATATTTTAAAAAAGAAGCTTGTGTTGAAGGTTGAAGCGTTGAATTATTAGTATAAGTGTAAGTTCTAAGCTCTGTGATTAGTGAATTGAAATTAGAGTTTTCAGAATATATGTCATTTTTGTTTTGGAATAATATAACTTCATTAAAACTTGAGTTTTGCATTAAATTCCAAAATCCAACCTTTTTAGATACTTCATTCATATTTAAATTGTCTATTGATGTTGGTACTTTTCTTTGATATAACTCCCATTCTTGAGATATAGGAAGTCTTGCTTTAAATCCTTTAGGCAGGGTTGAAGAGTACCATTTAGCATATTCCATTGCTGCATAGTAAGATATGTGTGTGATATCTTCATTTGAAGGCATTTGATTAAAAGTTTTAAGATAACTTTCATCTACAAGTTCTTCTTTTATAAGGTTATTTTTATTATTTAATGCCCATTTAGGATTTTTGTCTAAAAAATTTTGATATTCAGCTTTAGTGATATTATTGTTCTGGATTAAAAACTCTTTTAATTTATATGTAGTCTTTAGTATTAAGTCTTGTGACTGTAATTTATAATTTTTGATGCTGTCAATGTTTTGAGATGTTATTTTTTTGAAGTTATTTAGAGATAAATTTATATTTTGATTTTCAAAGTTTAATATTTTATTTTCATTTTTTAATTTTTCTATAAGTGTTTTAAACCATTCTTCGTGAAACACTTGTTTTTGTTGTTCTGGGTCTAAGTTTTCAAAAAACCAAATAATCGCCCTATCTTCTAGATTAAAATTTTGTTTTAAAGATATCCATGTTTCTTTATTGTTATTATCATTTATTGAGTATATGGTTTTGTATGCCAATAGAAAGTCTTTAAATATGATATTAGAATGTATATGTGGCATGGAGGTTTGAAAAAATTTTTTGACATATTCTGAGTTATTTTGTAAATCATTCACAATTAGTGAAAATATTGGGATTAATTTTATGTGCTCATCAGCATTTTTAATTTTTGTCATAACTGAGAGTTCTTGTTGCCTTTTTGCAATGATCTTTTCAGGAGCTATTAGTTTTAAATTAATATTTAACTTATAATTTGTAAAAAATTTATTTTTTATATCAATTTTTTTTTCATAAGTTTCAAATCCAAATCTTTTAATTTTTAAAGTTCCTTTAGTAGAGTTTATGTATTTATTTAGAGGAGTTTTGCCAATATATTTTTCATCTATGTAAACATATGAATTGTTAATATTAGTTTTTATTTTTAAATATACTCCAGGATTATTTAATTTAGTATTTATGATGAAACCAAGTAATAATATTATAGGAAGGATAATCATTGTAAAGAAAACATAAACTTTTGGATTTATTCCTAATATTGGTTTTAGTTTAACTGTTAGTGGTTGTTCTTTAGTAACATTAAGACTATCATTTTCTTTGAGCATACATAGTGATTATAGAAAAGTATTAAAAGAAATTCAATATTGCTATATTTCTTTGCGTATATTAGTTTTGAAGAGATATAGCAATATGATGATTTATATTGAATTTTAGATTTTGTTTTCTTTAATTATTTAAATATAAGGTGTTATTGGATATATTGATAATTTTTGATTTTATGTATAATTTAGGTTTGAGGACAAATTTATGTTTTTAGAAAAATTGGATAATTTTGCTAACTTTTTAGTGAGAATTGTTGAGAGATATCTAACTTATAGGAAACAAAGAAAATATTTTTATAAATTGAAGGCTAGAAAGCGAGGTTTTATGCTTAATTTTTTGCTTGAACTTTTAGGTGCTTCGATTTTTGTTTTAGGAATAAATCAATATTTTTTACAGGCGTATAGAATTCCATCAGGTTCAATGGAAAATACTCTTCAGATTGGAGATTTATTATTTGTGGATAAATTTTCTTATGGTCCTGAACTTTTGCCGGGAGTGTGTAAGATAGGTGGAATAAAGGAACCAAATGAATCAGAAATTGTGATTTTTGAAAATGTAGAATATAAATCAAAAGGGCTTTTTTTTGATATTTTGCATAGATTACTTTATATGCTAACTTTTAGTTTTGTTGATCTTGATAAGGATGAGGATGGAAACCCTAGTGTTAGATTTCTTGTAAAAAGAGCATTATTTGCAGATGGTAAGCTTGTAAGATTTAGGAATGGATTAGTGTTTGTGAAGAGGGAAGGTGAGGAAGAATTTATAGAAGAAGACATTTATAAGTCTTCATTGGGATATAATTTTACTGTTAAGAAAAATGTAGAAGAGGTAGATTATAAGGTTTATGATAATCTTGCTATGTTTATTGCATTAAATCAATTAAATGTTAATTTGGAAAATGTATCTGATTTTTCATTTTTTAATCTTCGAGAAGTTGATAGATTTGAAATTGAAAGACTTGAGTATCGTTATTTAGTAGCTTTTATGCCATATGTTGATTATTACATGGAAAAGGCAATAATGAGAGATTATGGAATATATGTACCTTATGGATATGTGTTACCTGTTGGTGATAATAGAGACAATTCTTACGATGGAAGGTTTTTTGGTGTTATAGATAAAAAGAAAATTCTTGGTAGAGCGTTTTTTATGTATTTTCCTTTTTCTAGAATAGGTTTAATTTAATGCCTGGTTATTTGACTTTTGAACAAAGACTTTTAAGAAAACAAAGAAGAAAAAATTTTGTTAAAATTATCTTGTTATTTTTGTTATCTAATTATTGTTTTACAAAATTTGTTTTACAAATTTTTACTTTTCAAGGTGATGAGATGTTTTCTTTGATAACAAAAAATAATACTTTAGTTTTTGTTTCAAAACATATACGTACTTTTTTTATTCCGTTAACATTAAATGATATTGTTCTTTATGAAGATCCCAATTTAAGATACAATTTTATTTTTAAATTTTTTAGAGATTTATTTTTTTTAAATAATATTTTCAATATAGGTAGTTATAAAATTTCAAAAATAGTTGCTACTCAGGGGGATTTAGTATACGTTAAGGGTTTTGATGTTTTAGTATATAGACAAGTTAATAATTCTTATTATTTGAATGGTAATTTGATGATAGGTTATAGATTAAATGATTTTTTTTGTTTTGATGAAGTGATTAAATGTTATTCTTTAAAGAAAAATGAATTTTTTCTTTTAAATGAAAATTTAAAAATACTAAATGATTCTAGGGTATTTGGGCCTGTGAGACAGGCTGATATTTTATCTTTTTTATTGCTAAAAATAATGGGTTATAAGGTTGTTAAATAAAATTTTTGTTGATGCTGATTCTTGTAATTTGGAAATAATAAAATTTTTGCAAACTTTTGTGTTAAGTAGAAATGTAGAACTTATTTTGGTTGCAAATAGGCAGTTAAAATTAAAGATATTCAAAAATACTTTTGTTAAAGTTGTCAGTGATGTTGATTCTTTTATTTTGAAATTAGTTGATAAAGATAGTATGGTGATTACTAGAGATATATTATTTGTTAAAAGTTTATTAGATTGTAAAATTAAAGTTATGAATGATGAAGGTAAAATTTTCGATAGAAACAATATAAATTATTTGCACTTTAGAGCTAAATTAAATATTAACTTAGATATTAAAATTAGAAAATCTTTTTATAAAGAAACCAATAAAGTTAAATATTCGAACTTTACAATGAATTTTCATCGTTTATTCTTTAATTAACTTTTTATTTTCGATTTTCCATAGTCCTTTTCCTTGTGTTAATATGTAAATTATTTCTTTTGATATAGGTATGATATCATTGAGTCTGGTTTTACTTAATTGAGAGCCATTATAAGAACCTGACAATACAGATTGTGAGGGTGGCTGTAAGATAAAAGTGTCTTTATCTTTAATAAGTTCTACAAATCCATTACTGCTTCCAATAAGTATTATGTCATGGAATTCTCTTGCAAAGTATGCAATAAATTCTCCTATGTTATCACGATTGAATATTGGAGATTTATAATTGTTTTTATTTGAATATATTTCAAATTTGTTATCTGTTGAGTCATTATTTCTTCCAGTAAATACTAAAGTTTCTTGAGCGCCGCTAATCTTTGTGTCTATTATTGCCATTATTTCATTTGTTGTATTAACTTTTGTAACTTCGCTACTATTTAGTTTCCAAATTTTTGCAAATCTTCCTGTAATTGATTTATTGTTATTTGAAATTTGATAAAACTTGTCATTATGAGTTGCAGAATTAGGAGTTTGATTATTTCCATTTGTATCGAGAATAATTTGTTTGCCATTGTTTTCTGTTGCCAGGATATAAGCTGCTGTAATTTCGCTTGTACCTATAGATTTTAGAAATTTAATTGGAGTTACATTTTTTTGAAATAAAAATTTCCAATTGTTATTTTCAAAAGAATATAGCTCTAATTGTCCATTTTTATTTTGTACTAACAGATATGTTTTTCCTGACACATTGACAAGATCGATTACAAATTCATAAGAATTGCTAAAATTTACCCTTGTTATATTTCCGTTTTCCTTTTTAAATAGATGCATAGCTGCAATATAAAGAGTATTGTTTATTAGCGAAATGCCACTTGGACTTGAGCTATCTAAAATGTTATTGTTACTATTAATTTTTTGTAATTTGCTAAGTTGAGAAAAGATAGATTCACTTGAGCATTCTAGGCTTAAAAATGTTAATATTATTATAATTAATTTTTTGCAGTCTTTTTTATTCATAATTTACCTATAACTTGTTCATATTTACTATTATTGAGAGTGATATTAGTAAAAAATGGGCAGTTTTAGCTGAATTCCCAAATTCAAACATTGCCCACCATGAAGTTGTAACTCCTAAAGCCCATTTATAATTAAAATTCCAGAAAATTCCAGAACCAATAGATATTACAGGCATTGTATCGAATGTTCTTAAATTTGAAATACTATCACTTTTGTCTCCATAATAATTTAAAGTAAGTCCTATATTTGAAAATATGGGTATTTGAAAAAGTTCACCTATGTCAAATACGTAAGTTGTTAGGAATGTAATGGGAACTATGGTAAGTGTTTTGCCTATTACAGAGTCAGGGTTTAATAGATTAAATGAGTGATTGATGTCAAAATTAAATATATACCTAAGTTCGGCTCCTATAGCCAGATTGTTTAAGATGTGGTATTTATATTTGGCTGCTCCAAGGCCACCGGGATACAAGTTTGAAGAAAAGATGTTTGATAGATCATTGTAAAATAGGGGAATCCCTAAACTTAAATCTACTTCTATAATAGAGTTTCCATTTCTGTCTATTGAATATGCTTCTAGCTTTTTTGCATTTATGTACAACAATAATACTAAAATAAACCCCGTTAAAAAAAATTTTTTCATTATTCTCCATATTTTAAAAATTCTTTCTTTTAAAAGTTATTATATTGAAAAATAGTTTTTATTACAATTAATTTTATATGCATTTATTTGTGTTTATATTTAAAGTACAAATGTAGTATAATGGATAATGCTTCAAACTATATTGGTGGAGGAGAGGGCTTATTTGAGCAGTGTTTTTGATGGTAAAATTTTTGCAAATCGATATTATTTATTGTTAAAAGAGTTCTTGATCCATCATAATTTAGTAAATAAAATTTATCTTAAAGTAATTTTGGCAAATAATAATCCTGCAAGTAAACTTTATGTTTCTGTGAAAGAGAGAGTATCTAAAGAAATTGGTATTAACTTTAGTGTTATTAGGTTGAATGAGGATTCGCATCAAAATGATATTTTGAGATTAATTGAGGTTGAAAATACAAATGATTGTACCGATGGGATTATCGTTCAGTTGCCTCTTGCTAATAAAATAGATGTGAATATGATTCTAAATAGCATATTAAGTGTAAAGGATGTAGATGGACTTTCTGTTATGAATTTGGGTAAGTTAATTTTGGGAGATAAGAGAGGGTTTATTCCTTGTACAGCTCTTGCTGTATTGAAAATTTTGTTTGATTGTAAAATAAAAATTTCTGGTAAAACTGTTGTTGTTATTGGTAGAAGCTTGCTTGTTGGAAGACCCATTTCTATTTTGCTCTCTTGTAAGCCTTATAATGCAACTGTGATTGTTTGTCATAGTAAAACTATCAATTTAGATTTTTATGTAAAACAAGCAGATGTTATTATTTCTGCTGTTGGAAAACCTAAATTAATAGATGGTAGTATGATAGTTGGACATCCTTATGTTATTGATATTGGTATTTCTAGGGTAGAGGTTAATAATAGTAGTGTTCTTGTAGGGGATGTTGATTTTGAGGCGGTTAAGGATCGTGTTAAGTTCATTACTCCTGTAATAGGGGGAGTTGGGCCTGTTACAGTTCTTATGTTGATGTTTAATACAATTAAGGCCTATTTAATTAGGCATAATAAGTTTGATCTTTTAGAAAAATTGATGAGGTTGGTGGAGGTTTGAATGTCTGGTCACAGTAAATGGTCAACTATAAAGAGAAAGAAAGGTACTCTTGATGCTAAGAGAAATAAAATTTTTACTAAGTTAATTCGTGAAATAAGTATTGCCGCTAGAATGGGAGGAGGAGATATTGATTCTAATCCTCGTTTGAGACTTGCTGTTAATAAAGCTAGAGTTGCTAATATGCCTAAAGATAATATTGAAAAGGCAATAAAAAAGGGCATTGGTGATAATACAGGAGCTGAATATTTTGAACTTACTTATGAAGCCTATGCTCTTTATGGTGTGGCTTTAATAATTAAATGTTTGACGGATAATAAAAATAGGACGGCAAGTGAAGTGAGAAGTATTCTATCAAAAAGTGGTGGTTCTCTTGGCGCGCCAGGTTCTGTGTCTTATATGTTTCATAAGAAGGGATTGGTTTCTTATAATTTAGATAAATATCATGAGGATGAAATAATAGAGCTTGCATTGGAAGCAGGTGCAGAAGATATTTATAGTGAAGGTTCTCAAGTAGAAGTAATAACGAGTGCTGATAATTTTGAGTCCGTTTTATCTATTTTGCGAACTAAGTTTGAAGAAGATATTGCAGAGGTTGCACTTGTTCCTGAGAGTAAAATTGCTTTAGAGAAAGAACAAATGGATAAAGTACTTGCTATTATTGAAAAATTGGAAGATTGTGATGATGTGCAAGAAGTTTATCATAATTTAGAAATTGTTGATGATATTGGTTAGTATAGTGTTAAAGTTTTTTTATTTTGTTTTTATTTTTATAAATAAGATAAGCTTGAATTTTTATGAATTATAATTTAGTTCTATGATTAATAAAATTTATGGTAAGATTGTAGATAAAAAAGAATCTAGTATTGTCATTTTAGCTTTTCCATTTGAATTTGAAATCTTAGTTAGCTCTTTTTGTAAAATGGAATTGGGTCTGTTAGAAGATGTTGCAATATTAACTTATTTTCATTTTAGAGATGATGACGTTAAGCTTTTTGGATTTTTAAATATGTCAGAACGGGAAGTTTTTGAAGAGTTAATTAGTGTTGATGGAATAGGGCCAAAAGCGGCTTTAAAAATATTATCTGGAATTAAATATGATGCATTTCGGATTGCAATTGAAAAAGAAGATATTAATCTTATTTCTAAGGTTAAAGGTATTGGAAATAAAATAGCAGGGAAAATATTTTTAAAACTTAGAGGTAAACTTGTAAAGGGTGATGAATCAAATTTGGATATGTTGAAATTTAAAGAGCTTGAACAATCAATTGTGAATATGGGTTTTGATAGAAAATTGGTTGTAGTTGCCTTTAGAGAAATTATGCTTAGTGATAAATTTTTAATTTTAAAAGAAGCCGAACAAGAACAATTTTTATTTACAGAGACTTTAAAAAGACTTTCAGTTTAGATTTTATTTAGAGGTATATGATTAATGTTGATTAAAGAGGGTGAAATTTAAATGGATTTGGGCTTTTTAAATTCTGAAAAAAATTGTCTTTATGACAATAGTGAAGATGAGCTTAGACCAGAATTTCTTAAAGATTTTTCAGGACAATCTCATATTAAAGATAATTTAGATATTTTCATAAAAGCATCTAGAGACAGGAATGAGGCACTTGACCATGTGTTTTTAAGTGGTCCTCCGGGACTTGGGAAGACTACTTTGGCTAGTATTATTGCTCTTGAAATGAATACTACAATTAAGATAACTTCAGCACCAGCTTTTGAGAAACCAAAAGATATTGTTGGAATTTTAACGACCCTTAATGATAAGAGTGTTTTATTTATTGATGAAATACATAGGCTTAAACCTGCAATAGAGGAAATGCTTTATATTGCAATGGAAGATTATAAGATAGATTGTATAGTTGGACAAGGTGCTGTTGCAAGGACTGTAAGAATGTCAATTCCTAAGTTTACTTTAATTGGAGCTACTACAAAGCCAGGAAAAGTAGCATCACCCTTTTATGCAAGATTTGGAATTGTATTTAGATTTGATCTTTATAATGAATATGAACTTTCAAAAATTATACAAAGAAGTGCTTTTATTTTAGATGTTAAATTGAATGATAAAGCTGCCTTGCTTCTTGCAAAAAGTTCAAGAGGAACTCCTCGTATAGCAAATAAACTTTTAAGGAGAATGAGAGATTTTGCTCAGGTTGGTGGTTATAATTTAATTACAGAGGATGTTGTAACTTCTGGACTTGAAATGTTAAAAATTGATCATGAGGGACTTGATGAACAAGATAGAAATATTTTGAGAAATTTGATATTAAAGTTTAAAGGTGGTCCTGTTGGGATTGAAACCTTAGCAATTTCTGTTGGGGAGACATCAGATTCTCTTGAAGATTTTTATGAACCTTATCTTGTTTTAAAGGGTTTCATTGAGAGAACTAATAGAGGACGCAGAGCTACTGATTTTGCGTATTTACATTTAAATTTAAACAAGAATAATCAGACCATTTTTGATATTAGTAGGTAGTATGGATACTAAGGAATTTTATTTTGATTTACCACATCACTTAATAGCACAGTATCCAAGTGAAAGAAGAGGTTTGGCAAAATTAATGGTTTTGGATTCTATTAGTCAAAAAATTTATCATACTGATTCAGTAAATGATATTTTGAAGTATATTGGTAGCAATACTTTTTTAGTATTTAATGATTCAAGAGTGAGGAAATCGAGAATATATGCTAAGACAGATTATGATGGTCGTGTTGAGTTTTTAATTCTAAATAGATTGACAGGAGATACATTTACGTCTTTAATTTCTAAAGCTAAAAGACAAAAAGTTGGTAAAGTTTATAGATTTCCTAAAGATTTGTCAGCTCAGATAATTTCAAAATTAGATAATGAATTTACAATCAAGTTTAGTAGATATGTGGATGAATCTTATTTTGAACAGTATGGGTTTATTCCTTTGCCACCTTATATTAAAAGGGATTATGATAAAGAGGATGAAGATCGTTATCAGACTATTTATTCAAAATATATTGGTTCATCAGCATCAGCTACAGCAGGTTTACATTTTAGTGAAGAATTATTTTCTAAATTTGATCGGAATGATATTGAATATGATTTTATTACACTTCATGTTGGACTTGGGACTTTTCTTCCTGTTAGGACCAAAACAATAGAAAAACACAAAATGCATTTTGAAAGTTTTTCAATAAGAGATTCTGTAGCTTGTAGGCTTGAGAGAGCTAAATCTTTAGGTAAAAAAATTTTAGCTGTTGGGACTACTACGCTTAGGGCATTAGAATCTGCTTATGATAAAGAAAATAGAAAGTTTACTAGAGGTGAACAGAAAACCAATCTTTTTATTTATCCAGGTAAAAATTATAAATTTAAATCTGTTGATATGCTTTTTACAAATTTTCATACACCAGAATCGACGCTTTTAATGTTGGTCTCTTCATTTGGTGGTAAAGATTTTGTGTTTAATGCTTATAGAGAAGCTGTAACAATGAATTACAGATTTTTTTCTTATGGTGATGCTACTTTATTTTTAAGTCATATATAGATATTAATGATTAATTATTTTAGTATTTACTTAGTAATAATTTAGATACATCTTGAAAGGAGAAGATATATGATTTCAATTTTGCAAAAGGAAAGATATAAGTATGTTCCAAGGTTGCCAAAAATTTTAACAAATGATTTTCAAAACATTAGTGTAGTTTTTGGTGACAAGACAGACGCTCTTGAAAATAAAGATGCGTTAAGAGAAGTTTTTAAAAATACTTATGGACTTCCGGTTGTTAATTTTACTCAAGGTTCTTCGAATGTAGATTTTACAAAAGTGTTAAATGTAGGAATAATTCTTTCAGGTGGGCCTGCGCCTGGAGGACATAATGTTGTTGCTGGTATTTTTGATGCAATAAAAAAATCTAATTCAAATTCAAAAATTTTTGGGTTTAAAGGTGGTCCTGCAGGTTTGTTAGATGATAAAAAAATTGAAATTACACAAGATCTAATAAATGCTTATAAGAACACAGGTGGTTTTGATATTGTATCTTCTGGTCGCACTAAAATAGAAACTGATGTTCAATATGAGCAGGTTTTGTCAGTAGTTCTTAAAAATAATCTTAATGCTCTTATTATTATTGGTGGTGATGATTCAAATACTAATGCCGCTTTATTAGCAGAGTTTTTTAAGAAAAAACATCATGATATTCAAGTTATTGGTGTCCCTAAAACAATTGATGCTGATTTGAGGAATGAGCATATTCAAATTTCATTTGGATTTGATTCTGCTACTAAGACTTATTCTGAGATGGTGGGTAATTTATGTCGTGATGCTATGTCTGCTGGAAAATATTGGCATTTTATAAAGATTATGGGAAGAAGTGCGTCTCATGTTGCTCTTGAGTGTGCTTTAAAGACACATCCTAATATTTGTATTATATCTGAAGAAGTTTTGGCAAAAAATAAAACTTTATCAGAAATTGTTGGAGATATAGCGTCTGTTGTTATAAAACGTTCATTAAAAGGTTATAATTTTGGTGTTATTATAATTCCTGAAGGTGTTATTGAATTTATTCCTGAAGTTAAATCTTTGATGATTGAATTGTGTAGTATTTTTGATAGTAATGAAGAGGAATTTAAGGGATTAGATGTTGAGGATATAAGAAAAGTTTTTATCTCTAAGCTTAGTGAGTATATGAAAAAAGTTTATGTGTCTTTGCCATTATTTATTCAAATTGAACTTGTAAATTCTGTTTTAGAGAGAGATCCTCATGGTAATTTTCATGTTTCTCGAGTGCCTACTGAGAAGTTATTTATGGAAATGGTTAGTGTTAGGTTGGAAGAGTTAAGAAATCTTGGTGAATATAGTGGTAAATTTTCTCCGATTGATCATTTTTTTGGTTATGAGGGTAGAAGTGTTACTCCTTCAAATTTTGATAGTGATTATTGTTATAGTTTGGGTTATAATGCTGCATTGCTTGTTTTAAATGGTTTTACAGGCTATATGTCTACTATTAAAAATTTAAATAAAAATGCTACTGAATGGATTGCAGGTGGAGTACCTATAACAATGATGATGAATATGGAGGAGAGATATGGTGTTTTAAAACCTGTTATTAAAAAGGCTCTTGTTGATTTAAATGGAGCACCTTTTAATGAATTTGTTAAACATCGTGAACAATGGGAAGTCAATAATTTATATGTTTTTCCAGGGCCTATTCAATATTTTGGTGCGTCTGAACTTGTTGATGAGATAACATTAACATTGAAATTAGAATTGGAAACATGAATTATTAATGATGATTAGATTTTTGCTTTTTATTTGCAATATTTTTATTCTTTATTCAAATTCTTTAGGTTATACTAAATTAGATTTTGAATATTTAAACTTAAGTCAAAAATTTTCGCTGGAGAATGAAATTTATTTCAGCGAAAATAATATTAATTTTGGCAATGAAATTTTTGATAAATTTCAATTTAGCGATGATTTTTTTTATAAAGATATTCAAGAAAATAAGGATTTAAATATAGAAAAAACTATTGATTCTAATTGGGGTAAAAAAGTATTTAGGTTTTCAGCAATAAGTATTGGTGCTTTTCCCATAGCGTTGTTTTTAGGTTTGTATTGTTTTGATTTATCTTATTATTTTAATAGCAATGGTGCAAAAAGTTTTCCATATCCTTTTTCGGGTAATTTTGAACTTTCTAAAGATGAAAATTTTAAAAAATTTGTAGTCTCTACGTCAGTTGGACTTGCAATATCATTAATTATTGCTTTGATTGATAGCTTGATTTATTCTTAGATGGAAAAACTTAAAAAAGAGTTTATTGTAAAACATAATTCTCAAAGATTAGATATTTATTTATCAGAACATCTGTGTCTTTTTAATAGAAGTCAAATTAAAAAGAGGGAACTAAAAGCATTTAAATTTAATGATGGTTATTTTAGTTCAATTAAATTATCTAAGCCCGTTTTTGTAAAAGATAGAATATTAATAGAATTTAATAAAGAGATTGATTTAGGAGAATATTTAGTACCCTTGAATTTGCCCATTAATATTCTTTATGAGGATATAAATGTCATTGTTGTAGAAAAACCTCAAGGGATTTTAAGTCATCCTGGTATATCAAATTTTGAGAATACTGTTGTGAATTTTCTATTACATCATATATCGAATTTAAGATATAAGTTTCAAGAAAATAAAATTAGACCTGGAATTGTGCATAGATTGGATAAAGAAACTTCTGGTGTGATGATTTGTGCTAAAAATTTGGAAACTTTAAATTTTTTATTTGATCAGTTTAAGAATAGATCTGTTAAAAAGGTTTATATTGCAATTGTTAAAGGTAATTTTAAAGTTGATGGTGGCATTATTGATACTTTTATAGATAGAGATAGATATGATAGAAAAAAGTTTACTGTGCATAAAAATAGTGGAAAGAGAGCATTAACCGAATATAAAGTATTAATTAGTATGAAAAATTATTCATTAGTAGTGCTTCAACCTAAAACAGGACGTACTCATCAATTAAGAGTTCATATGAAATATTTAAACCATCCAATATTAGGCGATGATATTTATTCTAGGGTAGATCAGGAATTTAAAGAAATATCTTTGATGCTTCATTCTTATAAGCTTGAAATTAATATTAAAGAAGGTTTTTTGAAGAAGTTTATTTCAGTATTACCTAGAAGATTTATTGATTTTTTATCGAATTTTTATGATGATGCAACATTGAATTTACTTGTTGAAGATTTGAATGTTGTTTTAGATAAGTTTTAACTTTCAATGTCGTTTTTATTTGTATTTTCTTCGATAATTTTTTTTCCACCAGTTATTTCATTTGTGTTAATGACTGTAATAAAGCAGTTAGGGTCAATTTTTTGAGAAATATATTTTATTCTAGACATACGCATTGTTGGAACTACTATAAAAACTATGGTTTTGTCATTGCCAGCCCAAGCTCCTTTACCTTCAAGTAGTGTGGCTGCTACTTTTAATTTATTGGTAAGTAAGTAGGATATCTCTTTTCCTTTGTCTGAGATTATGAGAATTGCTTTTTGATTTCCAAATCCTGTACTTGTTTTGTCTGTCATTATAGCTGTTACAAATGAAGCTATGAGAGTATAAAGAGCAATTTCGATATTAAAAAATGTTGCTGCAATTAATAATACTGCAAGATTAAATAGAAAGTTTGTAGTTCCAATACTAATTGAATATTTTTCTTTAATTATCATGGAAATTATATCCGTACCGCCCGATGAACCTTTTGCTTTAAATATTAAGCCAAGTCCAAGTCCTGATATTAAACCTGCTAAAATTGACACAAGTATCATGTCATTTAGTTGCATTTTGTATTGCAAGAATTGTGAATAGTTGACTATTAAAGAATATAGAGCCATTGCAATCCAGCTTTGAATTACAAAAGTTATATTTAAAAATTTTATTCCAATAATAAATAATGGAATATTTAATATAAAGATTGTAAGCCCTAGATTGAAATCTAAAAGATAGTGTAACATTAATGAAATTCCTGCAATTCCGCCACTTAAGAGCCCATGTGGTATGTATAAAATGTTTGTGGATATTGCCATTAAGAGTGAACCCATTATTATTTGTAATGTGCTAATGAATATTAGTTTAGGATCTTTAAAGACATTTTTAAGTTGCTTTCTTAATATTTTTAATATAACAAATTTGAATTTTTGCTTTATTCTAATCCATTTGTTCTTTTTTTTCTTCATTTTTTATTACTTTACTCTTTAGTATAAAATTATTGATTCATCTGAATTTTATACTAATTTTACTAAAAAACAATTCACTTTTATTGCAATTGTTTCTTTTTTTTTGATATTATTGTTTTATAAAAGATATGATTGTTAGTTATTTAAAGCTTATATGTTTAATAGTTTTTCTCTTTTTTTATATTTGGTTTTTTATTATTTTAAAAATGAAGAGAACAAACATAGCCTTATTAGAAAAAATTAAAAATGGTGCAAAAGTATTAGATATTAGATCTTCTAAGGAATATGCCAAGTCTCATTATGCAAGAGCAATTAATATTCCTTTTAAAAATTTATTTGCAAAAAAAGATAAATTGGGTAGTTTGGATACTCAAATAATAATTTATGGTAAAAGTTTTAGTAAGTCTTTTGAAGCTGAGAAGCTTTTAAAAGGATTAGGGTTTAAAAATGTATTTGTAGCGGGAACATTAAGAAATATGCCTAGATTGCCCGGATCTAAAGAAGAGATTAATGGTTAAGATTATCGGAATATCTGGTGGGTCTGGAAGTGGTAAAACTACAATTGTGAATAAAATTAGTGAAGTTATTTCTGAATTCGTTCTTATATCTCAGGATAATTATTATAAAAGTGTTGGGGATTATGAGTATGAGTTTTTAGATGTTAATTTTGATCATCCAGATGCTTTTGATAATAATTTATTTTATAAGCAATTAAAAAAATTAAAAGAAAATCAATCGATTAATATGCCACTTTATGATTTTATTAACCATAAAAGGAGAGATGAAACTATTGAAATAGTTCCGACTCCTATTGTGATTGTTGAAGGTATTATGATTTTTGTTGAGGAACGTGTACGTAATTTAATAGATTTGAAGATATATATAGATACTCCTAATGATATTAGATTTATTAGAAGGCTTGAACGAGATATGTCTAAGAGAGGGCGTACATTGGAGTCCGTTATTGAACAATATTTAAGTACAACCAGAGCAGGATATTACAGATTTATTGAACCTACTAAGGAATATGCTGATTTAATTATTCCTGAAGGAGGGCACAATGATAAAGCCCTTTATGTTCTTTCATCTTTTTTAAAGACACTTGTAAAGGATAGTTCAAAATTTTTTTAAAGTAGTGAAAGTGGATAATAATCTATTTCAATATATGTGTCTTTTGTATTTTTTATTCTTTCTTTTGTGTTGCGTATTAACTTTTCAAGAGGATTAAATGTTTTTGATAAATATAAAATATTATATCTATAGTATTTGGATATTTTTGACATAGGAGCCTTTGATGGGCCAAAATAGTCTATATCATCATTTAAGAATTCTTTAGATATGTCGAAAAATTCTAAGCATTTATGTTTGGCAGCTTCTTGTTTTTGACTTCTAACTACTATCCTGATTATTTTTTTAAAGGGAGGATAATTTAATTCTTTTCGGATTTTTATTTCTTCTTGATAAAATTCTTCGTATTTACCTTCATATGCATATTTTATAGCATAATAATTTGGATTTTTTGTTTGAATAATAATTGTATTATCACTTTTAAATCTTGCGGCTCTTCCTAACACTTGTGAAATTATTGCAAAGATTTTTTCACTACTTCTAAAATCAGGAAAATCTATTCCAATATCTGCATTAATAATGCCTAATGTTTTGATTTGTTTAAAATTAAAACCTTTTGCAATAATTTGCGTTCCAATTAAGATATCTAATTGTTCATTTTCAAATGCATTTATTGATTGAGAAATTTCTTTTTGATTAATATCAGAGTCTATTCTTGCTATTCGTGCATTTGGCAAAAATTTTTTTAGTTCTCTTTCTATAAATTGAATACCGTATGTTTTATACATAATGTCTTTTGAGTTACATTTGGGACAAGCTTTTATTATATTTGTTTTATGATTACAGTAATGACAAATGAGTTTGTTTTCATTTTGATGATAAGTTAGATTAACAGAACAGTTGGGACAGCAAATTATGTATTCACAAATTTTACATTCAAGTATTTTTGAGTATCCCCTTTTATTAATAAAGATTAATGCTTGCCTTTTTTCAAGTATACTTTTTTGTATACTGTAAAGTAATTCTGAAGATATTATTTGAGGTTCTTTTTTCATATCAATTATTTTAAGTTCTTTCAGTGTTTTTGTTAAAAATTTATTTTTTAAAACCATCTTTTTAATTTGATTATTTTCCATTGCAAGATATGCCTCAAGTGATGGGGTTGCACTTCCCATTATAAATTTGGCATTGAAAGTGTTTTGTAAAAAAAATCCTATATGTCTTGAATGAAATCGTGGGGTGTTTTCAGATTTATATGTGTGTTCATGTTCTTCATCCATGATTATTAATCCTAAATTTGTAAAAGGTAGCATTAATGCGCTCTTAATTCCAAGTATGATTAAACTTTCTCCATTTTTGACTTTGTTCCATATATCAATTTTATTAGAATTGGATACTTTAGAGTTATACTCATAAATGTGATTTGTGCTTAAGCTTGCTTTAAGTCTTTGAATTATTTGATAACCTAATGAAATTTCAGGAATTAGAAAAATTATTTGTTTTTTTTGTTCTAAATAATTTTCGCATAATTTAATAAATATCTCTGTTTTTCCAGAACCCGGAACACCAAATAGATAAAATGTATTTTGGATACTTGATTCAATAATGTCTTTATAAATTTTATTTTGTTCTTCATTTAATTGGATAGATACTGTGGATTTTGGACTTTCACTTTTATTGTCTTTTATTTTTTTATTTGAAGTTGAAATTTTAGGTAATCCGCAAAATAAAGTTTCTCCAAATCCAGAAAATGTTTTTTGACTAATCCAACGTGCAAGATTAATATTATGTTCTGTGATTATTGCATGATCGTCAATGACCTTTAATATATCTTTTATTGAAAATGTAAAATCTTTTTTTAGTTCTTCTTTATAATATCTTTTAATTATGATTCCAATTGTTTCTTTTCCATTAAAATTTGTTATTACTCTTGTGCCCGTTTCCAATGTTAATTTGTACTTATAAAGAAAAAGTCTGTTGATAGGTATATTGAATGCAATGTCATAGTAAAAATTTTGTTCCAGATTATCATCCATATTTTATTATGCCTTTTATAATTTTTAGATCTTGCCAGATTTCTTTTTTGAGTTCTGGATTGCTTATTTGACTTGTAGGAAGATGTGTAAATACTATTGGAATTTTTTTAAATTTTAATTCAAATCCTCTAACAATTTGTATTCTTAGGTTTTGATTTAAAAATAATTCTACTTCTTCGCAAGCAAGAATTGCTTTGGGTTGTTGATTATCAATCTCTGCAATTAGAGTATTAGAATTATCTATTATTTTATAATTTAATATACTGATGCTTTCACACCATTTTTTGATTATTGCATTTGTATTTTGATTTAAATGTTTTTTATCTATATATATTATTAATAAATTTTTTGTATTAGTTTTCTTTGTATTATGTTCTAGTGATTTTATGGGTTGATTTTCTTTGATATTTACTTGTTCTAACATATCTACGTTTTTAACTTTTGTTATTTTATTTTTAATTTTTTCAATTTCTTCTTTATAGTTATAATAAATGTTTCCTGATATATTATTTTTCAGTATTCTAAATAATATTATTTTTTTGATTAGTTTATTTTTATTCATAAAAAATCCTATCTAAAAATAAAGCTTTTGCAGGTGCTGTTGTTCGTGTATATTTTCTGTTTTTCGACTTTAATATTTTTATGAAGGTATCAACAGGTTCATTTTTGATTTCTATGTCGATCATTGTTCCTACTATTGATCTTACCATTTTCCATAAAAATGAAGAGCCTATTATTTCAAAGACGATAAATTTGTTTTTTTTCTTAAATTTAGCGAAGTAAATTTCTTTTAATTTTGAATTTGTTTGATCTCTAATACATGAAAAAGTTGTAAAATCATGTAAACCAATTAACATTTCAGCCATTGCATTTAATCTGTTAATATTTAGTTTTTTTCTTACAGAGTAGGCTTGGTATCCTTCCCAAGGATAATGATTTTCATTGTTAAGTATGTAATAGGTATATTTTCTTTTCTTTGCATGAAATCTGGGTTGAAATTCATTTGATACATACTTTAATTTCATTATTCTAATATCATCCTTTAAGAGAGAATTTATTGCTGCCTTTAAATTTTTAAGATTAATATTGATTTTTATATAAAAAGATATTATTTGTCTTTTTGCGTGAACGCCTTTATCTGTTCTACCTGCTGATTGAATTTTAACTTTTGTTTTATTTATTTTTTCTAATGCTTTTTCTATTTCTCCTTGAATTGTTGGTTTTGTAGGTTGAATTTGAAAACCATGATATAGTGAGCCATCATATGCTATTTCTGCAAGTATTTTTTTTTTCATTTATTTAAAAGTTTTTATTTCACGTGATATCTTAAAATAAACTTCTTTTATTTTATCTAAGAGGATAGAAGGTTTTTCTTTTGATGATTTTCCCATTCCAGCTATTTTAGACAGAAGAGTTTTTATTTCAATTAACTGGTTATATCTGTATTGTTTATTTTCTATATTTCCATAAAAATATTCTAATAATCCTGATAAATATAAGACACCGTCATATCCATAATTTTTGTCTGTATCAGGACCAAAAATGATTGCAGCATTAATGGGTTCTGAATTATTTTGTTCTTTTTCTATTGTCAATTTATAAAGATATGCTGCTTTATGATAAAATATTTTTTGCAAATAATTATAGTTTTTGTTTGGATATTTCTTTTCGAGATCTTCTAATGTCCAGGCTGCTCTTATTGCACATTTTGCTTGATTTAGGGTTGGGTTGTGATTTTTGTCCAAATATTCATAACACATTATCGCAAGTATATAACTGGCAGCTCCCTCTTGAAGTCTCCTTGGTTGATTGAAGTTTAAGTCATCTTCAAAAATTTCTTTTATTTTTTTTCGTTCATTAGTATGATTTATTAGGAGTTGTTTTGTTTTATTATTAATAAGTGTTATTGTGTGAAATTCATTTGGGAAAGCCGAGAGATAACAGTTAGGACATACTATTATTGAATATATTCTGGGGTAGATGTCACCGTACTTTTCATTTGTTACGTATTCTCTTTTTAAATCAACTTTAAGTTTACCAGATATTAATCTGCTACTTCCTGTTAATAATTCTTCTTTTCTAAATTTGTGTTTACATAAAGGACATTCAATTTCTTCTTTTGTAAAATATGATATCTTTTTCATATATTAATTTTCTACTATTACAAATGTAACAGCATACTCCCGTTCATGCGAAATTGTTAAATACAGTTTTAGATTCATTTTTTCGATTAATTTTTTAATATCATTATGTAACTGAAACGTTACATTACCTTTTGGTAAACTTATGATTTCAATATCTTTAAGTGAATATTTTATTTTATTATCTACTAGTGGACTTAAAGCTTTGAGCAATGATTCTTTTGCTGAAAATTTACCGGCTAAACTTTCTAAAACTCCTTTTCCTTTCATTTTTAAGTTTTCAATTTCTCTTTGTGTAAAAAATCTTTCTAGCTTTTTTCTATTTTTTAAAAAGCTAGAAAATCTTATAATCTTTATTATATCACATCCTATTGATTTCGTCATTTTATCATTCATTAGCTGTTATTTCTACTTGTATTGTTTTAGGTTCATATTCATATACTTCTATGCCATAAGTGTTATTTTTAAGTATTATGTCTGTTTTAATATCATAAATTCCAGGATTTTCAATTTGACTTAAATCTAGGTTGAGATTAATATTGTTATTATTTATATGCATTTTGGTTATTTTTTCTGATAGTCCACTTCTGATTTTTATAAACATCTCATTTTCTGGGGCCAGAATTTTTTCTTTATTTTTTATTTCTAGACCATTTTTTAGGTTATTAAAAATTAAATTTGGTTTTGTTATTGTTGTTTGTATATATTTTTTACCTAAGGTAATGTTAAGTATTACGTGGTTTTTTTCAAGTGTTATTAGTTGATCTGGCGATATTACTTCAAGATGATCAGAAATAAATACAGTGCTTGTGTCAAATTCTTTTATTTTTGTTTTAATTGTATTTATTGCTTTTATTACTTTTTCTGGGCCATGTATTGTTAGTCTTTCAGGTACTATGTTATATTTTGCAATAAAATATTCACCTTTTCCTTCTTTTTCAATTAATTTGAACTTAGGTTCAACTTTTACTAATTTTGAAATTTTTTTGTCAAGATTTAGTTTGATTTTGTTTTTTGAGAGTTTGTATTCAACTATAGGAATAGGATTAAAATTTTTAATTTTTATTGGCAATTCATATTCCCCAGCTTCTTTTATGTTATTAGCTTCAACAGATAAAATTATTCGTTCTAGATCTAAATATTTTGAATCTTTTTTATTGATTTTGACTGTAAGTAATATTTTATTAAAATCAGGCATTTTACCCAATGTAACTTCATTTTCTAGTAAAATATTAAAATTTTTCTCTATATTGACCGATTCTATGCTGTTAACGTAAAATGTGATGAACATAATAATAGCTATTAGGATAGAAATAGCTTTATTTTGCCAATCTTCAAATAATAACTTAATTATGTTTATAAATTTTTTAGTTATAATCATTATTCATTCTATTAATGCAATATTTAGTTTTTTTTTGACTTCATTCAAGTTTAAATTATATTCTAATTTTCCATTTCTTGTTAGTGAAATAGAGCCAGTTTCTTCAGATGTTATTATTGTTATTGCATCTGAGTTTTCAGAAATTCCAAGTCCTGCTCTATGTCTTGTTCCAAATGTTTTGCTAATAGATTCTACATTAGATAATGGTAAAAAGGACCCAGCATATACTATTTTATTATTGCTAATAATAACTGCTCCATCATGTAAAGGTGTTTCATAATCAAAAATTGATATTAAAATTTCGTTAGATACGATAGAATCTAATTTTATTCCTTTATTTATTATTTGTTCCAATTGTATTTTTTTTTCTATGCATATTAAGCTACCAGATTTATTTTCTGATAGATGCTTGATTGCTTTAATTATTTCAGTAATAGTTTTTATAGTTTCTTCTTTATTATTTGCAAGCTTAAAAGATAGATTAAAATTGCCAATTTGCATTATTATTTTTTTTATTTCCTGATGAAATAATATAAGCATTGCAATTGGTAGTATATTTGCTATGTAAGTTAATAACCAATTTATTGTATATAAGTTGAAATAATAAGATATGATGCCAATGGATGTAATTATAATCATTCCTTTAAGTAAATTTACTGAATAAGAATTAATTACATTTTTATAGATATAATAGACTAAGATGCTAATTAAACTTATGTCTAATATTCTAGAGATGATATCTTTGATTTGATTTATATTATTCATGTCTATCATAAGCATTTCTTTTTAATTGATTTTGTATATAATATAATTTTACTATACATAATGTATTGAATATGTTCATACTTGTATATATATTTTAATACAAGTTAATCTTAAATTAAATTTATTTTTTATTTATGAGTAAAAAAGAAAAAATTATAGCTTTTATTTTTGATTTTGATGATACTTTAATTTATGGTAACATGCAGCAAGTACTTTTTGATGAGTATAATGTTGATGCTAATTTGTTTTGGAGTGAAGTTGAAAATTTATCTGTTGCTTATAATGAAAATAATTGTAATATTATTACTAATGAGATGATATATTTATCACATTTTTTAACTTACGTGAGAGAAGGTATTTTTAGAGGATTAAATAATAAAATATTGTTTGAATTAGGTTCAAAATTAAAGTTTTTTGAAGGTGTGATTGATTTGTTTAAAGAAATAAGTGAGATAAATAAAAGTTTAAAAAAATCAGATGCAATGATCAACATTTATATTGTGTCGAGTGGTTTTAGACAAATGATTTTGGGTAGTAGTATTGCTTCTTATGTTACTAAGGTCTGGGCTTGTGAATTTGTAGATTCATACCTTATGCCTTTTTATCAAAGTTTAGATAATAAATTTTCGGAGAATAGTGTTTTAAGTAGTGTGTGTTATTTTGTAGATCATACAATAAAGACCAGAGTAATTTTTGAATTAAATAAGGGATCTTATGATAAAATTAATAAGCGAATTCCAAAAAGTAGAAGAGAAATTCCTTTTGAAAATATGTTTTATATTGCAGATGGTTTTAATGATATTCCAGCTTTTGAGATTTTGAATAATAATTTAAATCATTATAAAAATACATTAACAGTTTATTATGGTAACAATGAGAATGCCAAAAAGTTAGTCGCAGAGAAAAGAGTAGGAGATTTGGCTGAGGCTAATTACGGCAAGGGGACTAAGTTGTATAATTGGATAATGGAAAAAATTTTTTTAAATATGTGAACCATATGTATATGTATTGTATGAACTTAATTTAATTAATGAATTTAAGTTTTAGTATTGACTTTACTTTTAAGTATTTTTCATAATAATTTCAATGGGGGGGGAAATAAAAGATGGCTTTAGAAATAAAAACAACTGATAGATTGAAGTTTGTTAGATTACAGTCGATTTTTTATGTTGTAGCTTTAATTATAATGTTGATTACTATTTTAAAAGTGGCCCAAACGATATTTAAGCCTTTATCTATTGCAGTATTGCTTGGATTTTTAGTTTATCCTATTTATACTTTTCTTAAAAAGTTAAAAATACCAAGAGTTTTAATTATTTTTATAATTTTTTTTGTTCTTTTTTTATTTTCTTATTTAGTTTTTAGTTTTGTTTATTATAGTGTTACTGTTTTAATTGATCAACTTCCTTATTATCAAAAACAATTGATTTTTATTATAGTAGATATTCTTGAGAAGTATAAATTAGATAGTGCTATTATTAGTAATATTGATTTTTCTAGATATATTTACCCTTTTTTAACTAGGATATCTAATGAAGTTATTGGATTTGCAAGTAGTTTGGTGGTTTTATTTTTATTATTATATTTTTTGTTATCAGAAATACATATTTTTGACATAAAAGTTAAAAATGCGTTTAAACGATCTGTTTCAAGTATGTTTATTGAAGTTTTGAGTACAATAAATAATCAAATTAGTAAATATTTAGGAATTAAGGTTTTTGTTAGTTTTCTTACTGGATTGTTGGTATTTATAGGTTTGAAATTGTTTGGGCAAGATTTTCCTCGTGTATGGGCTGTGCTTACATTTGTTTTTAATTTTATTCCAAGTATAGGTTCAATTTTAGCTGTTTTTTTTATTATGATAGCTGCTTTGGTGCAGTTTTATCCCGATTTAAATTTAGTACTTTATATATTTGTATATAATACATTTGTTCAGATGTTGATTGGAAATATTCTTGAGCCAAAGATGCAGGGACATAGACTTGATCTGTCTCCTTTTTTATTGCTTTGTTTTCTTTTCTTTTGGGGATGGCTTTGGGGCATAGTGGGACTTTTAATAGCTTATCCTTTTACAGTTGTTATAAAGGTAATAGTGGATAATATAGCTTATTTGAGACCTTTTTCTGTATTCTTAAGTGGTTCTAAGATATTAACCCTTGATAATATTGATAATAATTTTGATAATAAGGAAAGTTAATGCAAAAAAAAGTTATTCTTACAGGGGATAGGCCTACAGGTTCTCTTCATTTGGGGCATTATGTAGGATCTATTGTTAACAGATTAAAGTATCAGGAAGAGTATGAGACTTATATTATTATAGCGGATTTACATACTCTTACTACACAATCAGACTTAAAGAGCATTAATGAGATACCAGTTAATGTTAGAGAAATAGTTTTGGATTATTTGTCTTGTGGAATTGATCCTGAGAGAGTTAATATTTATTTGCAATCGGCAATACCTGAACTTTTAGAGTTAAATTTAATATTATCAATGATTGTTATGGTTAATCGTTTACAAAGAATTCCTAGTGTAAAAGATATGAGCATTAATGCTGGATTGAGTGAGGTTCCTTATGGGCTTTTAGGTTATCCTGTTTTAATGAGTGCAGATATTTTAATGGCAAAGGCTAATTTTGTTCCTGTTGGACGTGATAATGAAGCTCATATTGAGCTTACAAGAGAACTTGCTAGAAAATTTAATTTTCTTTATGGTGAGAATTTTTTTCCAATTCCTGAAGCTATATTTACAGATTTTCATACTCTTGTGGGAATTGATGGTAAAACTAAGATGAGTAAAAGTCTTGGTAATGCAATATTTTTAAATGATGATGAGAAATCATTACGCAAAAAAGTTATGTCTATGTTTACAGATCCAAAAAGAATAAGAGCAGATATACCAGGAGAAGTTGATGGTAATCCTGTTTTTATTTATCATGATCTTTTTAATAGTGATATGGATGAGCTTTGTGAACTTAAGAGTAGATATAAAAAAGGTACAATTGGAGATATTGAAGTTAAAGAGAGACTTTTTAATGTTTTAAATCAATTCTTAATTCCAATTAGGGAGAGAAGAGAATTATTTAAAGCTAAGAAGGGTTATGTTGATGAGATAATTTTTGAAGGTACAAATAAGGCTAGAAAAGTTGCATTAGAAACTGTAAGAGATGCTAAGAATTTAATGGGTATATCAAAAACATGGAATGGAATTAGAAGGAATGTAGAAAAGATGTTGAAATATAAATAAAAAAATAATCTTGAGTATTAATTGTGTTAATTGTGGTTATGAAGTAAATTGTTTATTTTTATTTTTAGTGTTGAGATTACACTATTGAGTTTGCAGTTTTTATTAAGTGTTTGTGGAAATCCAAAATATCATATAATAAGTTGTGATATTCAGATTTAACTTCGCTTAGTACTCTGAATATAGGTTCTGTTTTTGAACCACGCATCCATAAAGTGCCAATTATTTCGTTTTTGTCATTTTTTAATAAAACTTTAAGGCCTCCTGATGCATCATGGGTTCTAGTAGTAGTTTGTTTTATTCCTTCGTAATTAAGGATTTCATAATTGTTAATTTGTAATTGGTTTATTATCGTATTATTTTTGTTAAATTCTGTTTTTAATAATTTTTCATAGTTAGTTTTTAATGTTTCTTGATTTTGTACTCTTATCTTAAGTATAGCTTCTTTTGATGATACTTCTACATTACTATAAAAGTTGATTGTTTTTAATATGTCATCAAGATTATAGTATTCGTTATATGAATTTTTAGATAATGTGCACCATATCTTGTAAAGATTTTTGATTTTAAGTAATTTTATAATGCTAAAAACAGTTGCAAGTGGGTCTCTTACCTTTGAAGGATGTGTAATATTTCCTCCATTTGATCCCTCTCCAAAAATTTTTATTATTAGTCCTTTATTTCGTAAAATATCAGCCATTTCTGTTAAATTTGCTTCTCCAACTTCAACTCTGTAAACTTTTGCATTAAATAGTGAGGCTATTTTTTCGATGTTTAGAGAAGTTGCATCATTAACCACTACAGCCAAGTTTTTTTTAATTCCTATATGATAAAGGTAACTAAGTTCTGAGAGTACTGAGAGTGCAAATATTTTTTGTGATGAAATAATATTTGCTTGTCCATTGTTGTTTATTGTAATCAGATTTCCTCTATCTCCATCACAGTCAGGTACATATCCTAGTTGAAATGAATTGTCTTTTTTAAATTTTTGTTCTAATATTTTTTTGCACATGTTTAAAGATTTTCCTTCAGGAGTCATTCCATGCTTAAAAATGCCAATTTTAGTGTTATGAAATTCTAATTTTATTCCTAAAGATTGAAGCATTTCTTTGTCAATTGAATTGATGCGAGATCCTCCGTTCATTTCACCTATTATTCCTATTTGTTCTTTTTTGATATTTGCTTTTAGTATATCAATGTTTTCTTGGTTATGTTCGTCTGAATATATGATTTGTTGCATTAGTGATTTATATGCGTTATAAGATTGTGTTTTCAAATTGTCTTTTGAAGCGATGATTTTTTCATATGTTTTTAAGTATTGAGTATTATTATTAAAATTTTGTAATTTTGTTATTAGATTTTTTATTAGGTTTTCATTTTGGATATTAGATTTAATTTGTTTTATTATTTTTTTTATTTCATTCGAATTTAACACACCCCCATCATCTAGACCAGTTTTAATACCATTATACCCTTTAGGATTATGACTAGCAGAAATGTATATAAATCCTTTTGAATTTTTGCTAATTTTTGTGTAGGCCAAAATTTCTGGTATTGGAAGTATACCAAAAAAATTAATTTTGTCATTGTTTAAAATTAATGTTTTGATTATTATTTGTGATATTATGTTTCCCGTTGCTCGTGAATCTAGTCCAACATTAATGTATTGTTTTGGCTTATCTTGAAAATAGTTAGATATTGTAAGTGATATTATTGCAACTAATATTTTATCATCGTCATTTATTTCATTATCCATTGAATTTTCTTTTTTTGATTGTGCAAATATTTTTCTAAATCCTGAAGGAGAGAGTATCATTTCATTAATAGACTTTTTTAAGTTTGTTATGTTTAATATATAATTTTTTAACATGTTTTTTTCTCTTAATTAGTATGGTACTACAATAAATGCTAATATTAAAATATAATTGTATTTATTTACCTTATGTTTTAATGAGGTTTTTAGTATGTGTGAAGTAATAGATAAAGTTTTTTCTCAAAAAGTACTTAATATGCTTAATATGCATGACCTTAAAGGGTTAGACATATCTTTTAAAAATTTTCCAAGTGAAAATCATAATAATATTTTGAGTCTTACTGATAATTTTGTTAAATTAAAATTTAGAAAAGAACTTGTTGAAAATAATTTGAAAAAATATTTTGATGATTATAAAAAGTTTTTATTTTCATCAGAAGGTGATTTTTATGTTTTTACTGCTGATAATTTAAGAAATATAGGGTTGTCACTTTATCCTTATTTTTCGTTTGGGATTTTAAATGGAGGTTCTGCAACTAGTTATTTTGATCTACTTAAAAATAGTGATTTTGATAATGAATTATATTTTTTATATGCAAATAAAATATTAGAAGCTAAGGAATTTTTTGGACATTTGCCCAAAGGAATTACACCTGCATATGTTAATGCAGATGGTAGTTATGGATTTTCGTTTTTAGCATTAAAAATTCGACATCTTTTATTGCTGTCTAGGCGGTATTACGAACTTTATGGTGAAAATATTAAACCTTCTATTTTTCAAATGACAAGTGTTAAGACTTATAAATTAATTTCTGATTTTTTAGACAGTATTTTTGATAATAATTTGATTAAGAGTTTAAATTATTGTGATTTTTGTAAATCAGATATTTTAACATCAATTCAGCCTTTGGTGCATTGTTATAAAGAGTTAAGTGATGGTCATTATGAATATTTTGATTATGTTAATAATGGGAAGAAAGCTTTTTTAGCTTTGCCTGCAGGACATGGTCAAAATTTTAAAGTTTTGAGGGATATTTATATACAACTTTATAATTCAGGTAAAAAATTTGTATATATTGGGAATGTTGATAATATTGGTTTTACTGTTAATTTAAAAACACTTGCTATAATGGCTATCACTAATGATTCTGCTGGGTTTGAGTTTAGTGTTAAGACACCACTAGATACAAAGGGAGGGGTTTTAATTTTAGATGATGATAATCATTTAAACTGTGTTGATATTGGTAGCGTTATTTCTAGAGAAACAGTGTTGCAATTTGAACGGAAAGGAAGTAAGATTCTTTTTAATTGTGCTACAGGTCTTTTTAATTTGGAATATTTGATAAAAAATATTGATAGAATAATATCAGATATGCCTATGAGAGTTATTGAACAGACTAAAGAGTTTGGTAAGTATACTTCAATTGAGCAAATAACATGGGAAGTTATAAAGATGGTAAATAATCCATTGATTTTTGAGGTTGATAGGGAAGATAGATTTTTGCCTGCTAAGTTATTTATTAATACACTTGTTATGAGTAATTATATGAGTGATAGATTTTCAGATTCATTTTTTGATGTTGCTAAATATTTAAATATTGCTCTTAATAATGTATTACAGAATAAGTATGATTTGGTTTTAAAAGAAGGTAAATGGAATGTTTAGATTGATATTATTTGTACTTTTGTTTTTTAATTTTGTTTTATTGGGTTCTATTCCAGAGATAGATTATGATTATTTTGAAAGTGATAAATTTGATCTTATAGATGTTGATAAGTTTTTAGGAAAAGTTGATTCTAAAGATATTTTAAATGGAAATTGTATTTTTATTGGTATTAGAAATGTTTCTAATCCTAATGCTGTTCAGTCACTGAGTAAAAAGGAACTTATTAAAATACAAGAGATAAATCCAGTGGGAGTTATTTTGTTTAGGGAAAACTTTAAAGATGCTGAACAAACTAAAAAATTAATTGAAAAATTAAAAAAATATCTTGGTTCTAAACTTTTAATTGCTGTTGATGAGGAAGGGGGTTTGGTTAGCAGGGCTAGTGAAAATGAAAAACTAGGGGTGTATAATTTTCCTGCTATGGAATCTGTTGGTAAGACAGAGGATGTTCAACTTGCATATAAGATAGGTGAAATTCTTGGCAAACAACTTAGACGTCTTGGTATAAATATGAATATGGCACCTGTAGCAGATGCTAAATTTGCACCTGATAGTCCATTAGGTAATAGGACTTTTGGATATTCATTTTATGATATTGGTCTTATGGTAGAGGCGTTTGTTGATGGAATGCAAAGAGAAGGGGTTTTTGCTGTAGTGAAGCATTTTCCTGGACTTGGAGGTACTAAGATAGATACTCATAAGGATTTAGCTTTATTGCCTTATAGTAAAAATTTTTTGATGTTAAATAATTTCATACCATTTGTTTTTGGAAAAGAAGCGAAATTTGTGATGCTTGCTCATGTACTTGTACCTAATATTTCCAAGGATGTTAGTAGTATGTCAAGAGATATAGTAGATATTATAAGAAATAATCTAAATATTTTTAGTATTATAATGACGGATGCATATGATATGGGTGCAATTATTAATAATTTTAATTTAGAGCATGCTATTAAACATTCTTTAAATTCAGGTATTGATATTGTACTTATTCCCGAGGGTTTTAAGGGGGTTAATATAGATAAATAATATTTTTATTTTCGTTTATTTAAACGATTGAAAGATTTTATGTTAAATTTTATCAAGGTTATTTTTTTTAGAATACTTAAATTTATATTTTGTATAAATAGAGATTAATAAATTATATAGCAAATATGATGGCTACATCTACTAAAAAATATTCACTAAGAGATGAAGAAAAGGTGGAGGTGATAGAAAATATATTATTGATTGGGATATTAAGTTTAAGGGAAAGAAAAGGTAAAGCAGGAAAAAGAAAAGCAGAAATATTATTACCAGTAATAATGTCTGTTCTAAGGGTTATGGGTAATTGAGGTCCTATTAAGATATTAATAATAAAAGGATATATTTGTATTTTATATTTTAACATGTAAAGGGAGATGGAAATGTTAAAATATGAATTTGATAGTAGATTGGAACTGTGTGGATAAAAATGGATTGGAATAATGTTAAAATCAAGCCAATCATTATAAATTATTGTTATTCCAAGAAATGAACGATATTTATGTTTTTGATTATAAGGAGTTAAATTTATGTAATTATGTTGAATAATTCCAATTTGTAAATGTTTTGTGTGTGTAAATTGGTTATTTTTGTGTGTGGAACACCAGGCATGGGAGTATATTATTAATATTAAAGAAGATATAAGTTTTAACTTTTTCATAGTGTCTATAATAAAGTTTAACATTTTATTCTTATATGAAAAATTGTATTACAAGTTATTCTTTGGATAAATAAGATTACTTGATCTATTAATTAATAGACATTGTCAAAAAAGCCAATGTGTTTGATAAACTTGAAAAATATGTTAAAAATGAGTTCAGCAATTGACTTGATTATTAGTTTTATTATCTGTGATTATTTTATCAAGTATGTCATTAACTAATTTTTTACAGCAATATGTAGATAGGTAGTGTTATAAATTATAGTGTTAGAAAATTATAAGACGTAGTAAAGATAGATCAGATAAAGAAATTTAAGAACTTGAAAAATTTTAGAAAAAGCTTGTGATATTATTAACGTGTTTTAATAATTCCTTAAAGAATACAATAACGCAACTTGCAGTGATTACACCCATCACAATACTTCTTATAGTATCAATTTAAATTGATAATCCATTATATACGTTAAACCTAGTTATGAAAATGAATCAAAGTAAATTTAGTAAAAATATTGATATTTATCACAATAATTCACAAACAGAATTAAATATAAAATAATAACCCACAAATAGCACCACCAATGATCATCTTCAGTAGTACCATCTGCTACCTATTGCACCTCTAATTCGATCTTACCTATTTTCCCAATAAAGTCCTAAATTTTTTCTTTCAACTTAGAATAATTACCATTCTTTTCTAAAATCTTGTTTAACTTATATTTTATTATTTTCATTGTATCAACAATATTATGAAAATAATTTCCCAATGTCTGTTTTTATATTCACCTGAATTCCTAATGCATTTTTGTAATTAACCCTTGATCATTCTTCTCTACTATTATATCTCATCATTTCCTTCACTTTAATTTTTTGCCTTTTTTCTATTTTTCTGCTCCTTATTTCCTTTTATTCTTTTATCTCTTAATTCTAACAAAACAGCAAAAAAAAACTAACAAATGGGTAATAAAAACAAAATTATAAAGTAAAATACTGAAAAAATTAAGCTTGTGCTATCTAATATTTTTAGTTACAGATGCATTTATTTTATTATCATTCAATTATTTTTTTAGTTGAATTAGGAATAAAATAAGGACTATTTTACATATTTGAATAGATTAGATAAATAATTGGTCAAGGAGGCTTATTTTTAGCTTTCTTTTTTAATTTGCAGTATTGTATATGCATATAAATCATTATTTATTCGTTCATTATCTAATCTATTTTTATTTTAATATCTTGACATTTATATCTTCAATTCTTTTAATTGATAGTAATATTATATTGTTTGTTTTGTTGTTTAGATAAATTTAACATTAATGTTTTTTGTATGATGTTGAATTTGAATTAGATAAATTATCAGATGCGAGTAAGGATGTTTTATTAGATTCAGCATTAATAGTTGGGAAAGAGTTGGTACAAGAATTAAGAGCACAAGTCGTATAAATAGGACGAGATTTAAGAGAGGTGTTAATTAGTAATACAAACGTGGAAAATGATATTATCAAAAGTATTATCAGGAGTATTAGAAGTAGAAAAATTAATGGGAAAAATTTTTAAAATGTTTTTTTGTTTGATTATGATTATTGTTAGAGTATATTAGAAGATTTTTTTATGAAAACAAATATGAAGTTTACTAGTAAGGAAAGTGAGGTAAAAAACATTTTGGGAGAAGTAGAAAGGGGATTACACACGGTGGTGCTGGAGATGCTGCTGGTGATGATGAGGTAGGGTAAATTATTCTCGTCTGATAATTCTGGTGATTCTGCTTGTGAGGCGAAGAAATCATCAGCGGAGCCATTATTAAAAGAAGTAGGAGAGCAGTAGACTTAACTTGTGCTGATATATTACAAGCTATAGTGGAAATGGTGGTAATGTATTGGCTTGAGACTATCAAGGCTAAAGCTAAAAATGGAACAGTTGACAATAAGAATAGAGAAGACAATAGATGCAGAGCGAGAGAGAGTGAAGGAAGCTGTTGAAATTAATGCTGATGCTACTAATCCAAGAGGTTCTTAAAATAATGATGCATCATAATTTAATAAATGATTACGGAATAATAAAAGATATATAGATAGACTGCAGGTAGTGAAAGGAAAATCGCTGTAGCTCTCTTTTATTGTATTTAGGAGAGTATAGAAGTAGAATCAGTTATGATTGAAAGAGTTATTTATCAATAGTAGATATATTTTTGTTGTTGTTTATGCATGTTTTGTTTATATTTGTTAAATGGAGCAAATAAAGGGAACAGAAGGGTGTTGGAGGATTGATGCTGAAGATGGGGATATTAGTGGTTATATTGATTATGGGATGTGGGCAAGAGGTGAAAGATGGAGTTAAGATAAAGAAGGGGATTGTTACTAGGCATGATGAAAGTGGTTTAGATTTGAATTTGGTTAGTGAAAATATAAAGAGTGCGATTGGATTTGCTGAGAAAGTAAAAGAAGTTCGTGTTTTAGTTAAGTCAGTTGATGGATTGACTTAAGTTATAGGAAAGAAAGTTTAGGTTGCTGTTACTTTAGTGATGTTTGATACTTTAACAGACTCTGTAAGCTCTTTAATTGCATCTTATACTGCATCTTTTGCAAAAATCTAATAATGTACTATTGTTTGTTTAGAGCAATAAGATTTTTTGTTCCTTTAATTATATCTATAAATGGAGAACACTTTCAGAAAGTGGAACAGGGATTAATACGTGTTAAGAATTATTTGATTTATTAAAAGATATGGCTTTTGAGGCTAATGCTGAAATGAATATAGAGGATAGTAAAGTTATGGAAAAATTAATTGTTGATGTAAATAAATTAGCTATTAGTGTTGTTAATGATATTACTATTTTGGAAATTAGTGATACTAAAACTAAAGCCGCTATCGTTTCTAATAGTGAAAACGTTCAAGATATTATTAGTGGAATTAAAGCAATAGTTGCACTTTCTGAGGAGTCAGGTGTATTCATTGAAAAGAAAAATGATATTTCTATGTTTAATGCTGGTGCATCTGATGCTATTAATTCTGGTAAAGGTGCTGCAGAGCAAGGAGCTGGTGAAAAACTTGCTGAGGAAGTATCTAAGGCTGATTCATGGTCAATGATAGTAAAGATAAGAAAGGCAAAATAAAAAAGGTATTTTTAATAATAATAATGATGTTGGAGAATTAATTACTGGTTTTTTTGATACTTCTAATGGTTTTGCTGCAACTAGTAATGCGGAATTTGCAGCTGCTGTTGCATTAAAGGCAATGAGTAAGGCTTGGTAAATTTGGTGTACATAATAATTTGTGGATTGCAAATTCAACTTTGTTTGTTTGTTTGTTTGTGGGCAAACTTTATATTTTGATGCTACTGGTAGCAGAATGCTCAAAAAAATAAAAAAGGCAGCAGCTGAGGCTGTTAATAAGGTATTAGATGTAATTAATGCTGTTATATTGGGTATATTGAAAGTTGAGATTGATAAAATTAACAAAATTATAAATAGATAAAATAATCTAAAATTTTCTTAAACTAGAATTTATAGCAGTTGTTATTCAATGTAGTGAATGTAAATTCTTTGCAGAGAGTCAGTGTAGAATAGGAATTTAAATGAATAATTTCTTTTTGACATTGTATTTTCCAGAAAAATCGTTATTTAATTTTGTACTATAAATAGTATTTACGAATACTATTTATAAGTACAGATTGTATGTTGAAAAAATTATTTACAATATGGATTAATATTTAAAAAAAATTTTAGGAAATAAGGCTAAAAACTTAGGTATTTTATTTTGATGTGAAAGAAAAGAGACATTGTTAGGGATGTCTCTCTTAATTTATTTGGACAAATTTTGCAGATAACTTATAAGTCGACATTACAAGATAATAATTTTGTTTTTTGCCTTATATTACTTGTTTGTGATATGATATTGAGTTGTGAAAATAAAGGAAAATAGGTCAATAATCTATCTTCCTTTATTTCTTTATTCAATGTAAATATAAAATACTTATTTATTTTGTAACAGTACTTGTTTTGTTAAGTAATTCTTTGACTGATTGAAGTGTTGAGTATGGGCTTTTTAGTGCTTGGTATGTTTGATAATCGTGGGTAGTATGGTGTTGGATATACTTGGTGTTCTGTGTTATGATTTTCCTTTATTTTTTTCTTGAAAGAACTTACTTTATTTTTAAGTGCATCTAATTTTATTTTTGCAGACAAGTCGCTTTGTAAATTCTCATCGTATTCATTGTACAATAAGCACTTGAAGTAGCGCAACAAATAAAAGATGATTTGAACACAATTGAATTCTATAGGTTAAAATTAAGCAATAATGGAAGAAGAGCTGCAGAACATGAAAAAACAAAAGGCACGAAAAGAACTATCAAAGTTACAAAAGATAAATTAGAATCAGACCTTCAAAAACTTCTAAGTGACATTGAAAAGAGTTTAGATTCAGCCATAATACTGACAACCAATAATGACTATAGTCTTCTTTAATTTAAATTTGTATATGTTATCTATTCTAGTTTCTAGTTTTTCTTCTTCATCTTCATCTTCTTCAAATTCATCTTCCTCAATTGTCATGGAACTGCCAGAGTATGAACCCGATATAGTTGAATCATAGTGTGAACGGTAAGTATAATCATATTGAATATTATTTGATTTACCGTTTAATTCATTTAAGTAAGTGTGACTATTGCCCTGAAGAATATTTGATTGGTATCTAATTATTTTACTGTTTTGATGATAAGCTTGGTTTTCTTTGCTGAACTGGATTGTAGGATCATCTAGTGTTGTTATATTTTCATTAGTGCTTGAGATAGTATTTGAACTATTATCAATAATGTTACTATTAGAATAACTTTTGTTTTGGCTTGGTTCAGAAGTGCTGATAGTAATATTTCCGTGTTCAGGTAGGTTATCTTTTATATCCTTTTGTAATGCAGGTTGTTTAGGTGATCTGATTTTTTTACTTTTTTTCTTAATTTGAGATAGATGTTTTTGTGAAGATTTGTTATTAGAATTATTTTTTATGTTTTTATCACTAGTATCCATTATCATGGAGTTTACTTTATCAAGTAATTCTAAAGATTTACTTTTCTACATTTCTTCGTTTAAGAACAAATCACAACTAATAAAACTAAAGATTAATGTTAAAGCTAAGTATTTGTTTAAAAACCATATTTTGCTATTTAAAGTTAATTATAAAAAATTATATAGCAATATGAGTTTAATTATAAAAGTTATGGGTAATTTAGATGGTATAATTTTATTAAGGGATGGAATAAAGAGTAGGTAAATTTAAAAATTTTTAATTAATCATTGTCCTTGTCAAAACATTTTGGTGTAAGAAATAATCTTGTATTTAGGATTTATAAATCTAAGAGTTTATAAATCAATTAACATATAATTTAAAGCAAAAATCTTTATTTTTAAAATTAATTGATTATAAATTTGATACATCATGTATCGACAAGTACCAACCTTTTTTTATCTTTTATAACTAGACCTCTATCCATTAGATCTAATAAATACTTTATATCTTGTTACTATTAATAGGGTCTTATTTTATTATGAAAGATATTAATTTCCTAGAAAAAAGAAAGGTTTAGAGATGAAGAAATGGATATAGATGCGTTTATAGAGCAGGTTGAGGCTAATATAGGAAAAATGTATCGTGAATTTATAGAATTTCAAAGAAGATATGGATCGGATAAAAGTTTTGAGGATTGGATTGAATATGAGGAGAAAGAGCAAAGAATTAAAGAGGAAAAATTCAGTTAAGAGTTAAGCAATTTGAGTTCTCGCTTTTCAAAGAAATTAGAAAGTCAAAGTCATTAATAAATGATTACTTTATTTATTAAATTGTTTGTTTTGAATATTAATTTAGTAATAATTAATGTTAGAATTGTTGAAAATAGAAATTTTTGCTTT
>NZ_AYOU01000165.1 GCF_000500065.1 Borrelia hispanica CRI
TCTTTAATCTCTTTAACCTTTTGTTCATATTCTTGTCTAATTTGAGTAATATTACTTGAAGACACTCTTTAACCTCCTAAAAACTATTTATGAGACATGCTTCTTTAATTTAGTAAATTTTCTCTGTCTCTCTCTATAAAAATTTGCTATACCATCTCTGAGTTCATTATGATTTATCGGTCTAAAATTGGGATTTGAAATAGACAGTTGATCTTCAAATTTAAGTGCATCTTTCCTAGATAAAGAATTGCTTAATGCGTCATTATTCTTTCTTGCCTTTATATTAACCTTAGCAAGTTCTAATAATTGTTCTAATATATTTCCTTCAATATGTTCGACTGAATCAATTTTAGCTATAGCTCTGATTTGATCCGGATTAACATATTTCCTCACAAGTTCTCGTCTTTGCGCTAAGAGTATCTCATCAAGTGAATAACCCTTAGATAAAAGCATATCTTTGTTAAAATGATTACTTAAATATTTAGATGCAAGTGTATCTATCTCATTAATTCTTGTTGCTTCTTGTAGTAATTTACGTTCTTTTTCACTCCTATCTTGTACTTCAGCAAGCTCTCGGGATACTAGTTCATTTATACTTAATGCCTCACTAGCATTAAGTTTCTTAACCTGTCCTGCATTTTCTTTTAATTTTTTATACTCTTCATATTCATTAGCACTTATACTAACAGTATCATTATTTAAATTACTATTAACTACTTCTGCACTAATATTTTTATCTTCTTCTTCCATATTAACCTCCAACACTTAAAAATAAACGATTCCTCAGTTCATTCTTATCATCTATACTTAAATCTTGATTTGCCATCATTGATGCATATCTCTCATATACTTCAAGCAGCTTAATATCACGTTCAATCTTCTCTGGCTCACTTAACATAACAAGTGAACCAAAATGCATCTTAATGCCAAAATATTTTACAAGTTTACTATTAATAGATACTTCAATAGATTCTTGTACACTTTTTAAAAAGTCATAATAATTAGATCTGTCTCCCTTACCATCACTACCAAGTCCCTTAGTCTGTTCGTTAAAACTTCTAGTTAAGGGTTCTTTGCTGTCTGCTCCTATTTTTGCTTTTACCAATTCCAACGCTTCCTTTAAATACGTCATATCATACTTTATAACTTCTAATGATGCATCTGTGTCACCGCTATAAAATATTCCTTCATTATTTAAATTAGCTTTAAGTCTCTCTATCTCTCTAGATAACATATCATTAGCATCTCTTAATGCAACAAAGTTATTCTTTGAACTTGAGCCTCCAAAAAACCCTTTAAAACCACTATTACTCTCTTTCCTTAATAACATCGCTGTATTACTTAATGCATTTTGTAATTCTACTAATGACTCATCCTTGTAAAATAAAAAGTTATGATTATCTATTCGTCTCTCAATCTCTATGTAAATCTTTTCTAATAAATACACATCAAGTAAAAAACTTTCTGTATAACACGGCGTATAAGATCCTAAAATATAATCATAATTGTCATATATTAGTAATCTACTCTTATGTATTTCTAATGATTTGATTTCTATATTTGCACTATTTATATCATTATTTCTTAAATAATATGTTATATGACTACTTTCTGGTCCAATGTCATGTACTTTAGAATAATCTAAATACATAAATCCAATTGGTAATTCATTATTTACTTCTACATCTAAATCAAAAAACTGATCGGCTGTCTTTACTAAAATGTATCCAACACCATTAAATCGACAACTAATAATGCATTGTAATAATGCTGCTTTTAATTCTATTTTTAAATTACCTAAAGCATCATCAACATCTAACGATGTGCTTGATACACTGTCTAATGTTATTCCGTTCTTTAAACAATCTTTCGCTACATTATCTATGTAGTTCCTAAAAAATATTGAATATTTATATAAATCTCTTACATTTAATCTAAAATTTAATTTCATATCTTTTTTTGTTATATTTCTTTTAATCTTATACCACACAAATATAATACACTTTATTATTTTTGCTAACTTTTTTATAATTTTTTGTTACTTTTTTTTATAAGCTTATTTAATTTATGAAAGATAAGTTTTACTTATTTAAATTTACTTTATAAACAATGCATATAACATAGATATTAATGCTAGAAATATTCCTACATTAATGGTAATAATAGTCCCAAACATCCAAGCATGTAATTTAAATGTTCCTTTAACCTCTGATGCAAATTTATCTATCTTAGTATCAAGTTCCATTTTGTTCACTTCCATATCTTTTCTCACAAGAGAAATATCTGACTTTAATTCGTCCCTTACTTTGTCGATTTTGTTATCAAGTTCTTTAAATTTAGTATCTATTTTGTTATTTAAGTTATTTTCAACAGTATCTATTTTAGTATCAAGTTCTTTAAATTTAGTATCTATTTTGTTATTTAAGTTATTTTCAACAGTATCTATTTTAGTATCAAGTTCTTTAAATTTAGTATTTATCTTATTATCAAGTTCAGTGAACTTACTATCCATTCTATTAATAAGTTCTTCTTTCGTGTCAAAAATTTTTTCTTCTAAATGTTTTAATTTGATGTCAAAGTTTTCTTTTAAATACTGAAGATCTTTAGTAGTAAGTTCATTTTTATAGTATCTATAAGATAAATCGTCCGCAATATCTCTCTTAATACCAGCTTTTACAAGCTCATTTAATACCATCTGCCTAGTAATTACAGGCTCCATTTGCATATACTCCATAAAGAATCTCCTTATGTAATTATTATACAATAATTTATAAGCTAAATGAAAGTAAATTTAGTAAAAT
>NZ_AYOU01000166.1 GCF_000500065.1 Borrelia hispanica CRI
CTTCTCTCTTCCCTTCTCTCTATACTCGCTTATACACTCTTCTATATTTCCTATTCCTTTCTTCTCTTTCATTCCTTTCCTTCGCCTCCTTGTTTTTTATTATTATTTTTAGCTTTGCTTTTAAGGATTAAAAGAAAAAAAATGATTTATATGAACAACATTCATACAACACACATCAATACAGAAAATAAAAAAAGAGAGCCTTATTACTGTTCTCTTTATCAGCATTCTTATCTAATAATTTTAACTATATTCAATATATAATAACTCACTCACTAACTTTATTTTCAGAACCTTCTCCTTGCTTAATCTCTCCCAATACCTTATTAATCTCTTTCAATCCCAAATCCACTGCATTCCTGATTGCTACTGTCAATGTACTCAACACTTTATTAACTGCACTTGCCACTACTCCATTAATAGCAAAAGCCGATTTATCTTCACCTGTCTTAACAACAAATTTACCATTCTTTGCCATCCCTCTTAACGCTATCCCTCCTGCTATTACTGCATCTTTTCGAACTGAAGCTCCAAGTTCTTTTTGTTCTGCCTTCTTAGCAGCCGCAATTTCTGCTGCATTCTTTGCATTTAAAAATCCTTTACCTAAATTTACCCATCTCACTCAAAAACTCATTCTTCTCTAGCTCCGCTATTACATTATTACACATTATTACATCATATGACTGAAAATAAGATCATCTCTTATTATCTCTTCCCTTTTTTATTTTTACTTACTATTAATTTTTCACTCTTCATTGAAAAAACAAACAAAGAAAAAACAAACAAAAAGAAGCAACCCAGAGATATATCTCTAAGTTTGCCTCCTAATCTCATTCGTAAATAATCTAAATTTACTATTTATCTTATCAACTTACTATCTCACTTACTTGATTCTGAAACTGGTTCTTTTGAACCTCTTGCTTTATCTATTTCTCCTTTTACCTTTTCAAGCACCTTCTTAACTGTCTTCTTAATTATATCTTCTACTGCGCCTAACAATTTATTTACTGAAGTTACTCCTGCTGATTGTACTGCTTTACTATCGTTACCACCACTATGTGCAGCTAACTTACCATCTCTCACTAACGAACGTAGAGCTATCCCTCCCGATACTGCTGCTGCTTTTGGAGTAGCATCATTTGCTAAGTGATCTTTTGAACCTCCTTTTGCAAAATTCATCGCAGTTGTCTCTGACTTTGCAGCTTGTGTTAATGCTGCATCATCTTTTCCTGACTTAATTATTGATGCTAGAATTTCTTCACCACTTACTGCTGCTACTATTAATTCTGCTTTTTCTCCTACTGCTGCTCCTGGTTTATCTATAGCTAATACCTTAGCTCCATCCAGTAGCACCAGCAGCAACTATCTTCTTACCAATAGCTTTAGTAAGCTCAGCCACTGAATTAACTAGACCTTCTATTTGTTTAATACTCTCTGCAAAGACAACAGTCTCTTTTATTTTTGTACTTACTTTTGCTAAATCAATTACATTTCCATCTCCCTTCCTTGCTTTCCCCCTCGTCTCCTTCCTTTACTCCTCCACCACTATTACATCCCATCACTATCATCATCATCAATATTATTCCCTTCATTCTCATTCTCTTTACTCTCTCTCTATTCCTCTCTTCCCTTTTATTTCCCCTTCTATCCCTTCTCTCTTCATTTTCTTCGCCTCCTTATTTTTTCTTTCTTTTTAGCTTTTTCACAGCTTATCTTTAAAAATAAAAAACAAATAAATAAGGCTTTATATAAAATACACAATACTGCAAATAAAAAAGAGAGCTTTATTGCTCCCTTTAATAAGGTTCTTATTAAATTATTTCAACAACTATATTCAAATTCTACTACTTACCTGCTGCTTTTGGATCTCTTGCCTTATCTACTTCTTCCTTTACTTTCTCCAATACACTCTTTACTGTCTTCTTCACTATTTCCTCTACTGCTCCCAATAACTTATTTACTGCGGTTATCCCTACTTTTTGTACTTCTTCTTTTCCTCCTGCTTGTCCATCTTGAGCTCCTGATGCCAATTTACCGTCTTCAACCAATGAACGTAATGCTATTCCTCCTGCTACTGCTGCTGCTTTTGCATCTGAAGCATTTGCTAAGTGAGCCGATGTTCCTCCTTTTGCAAATTCCAATGGAGTTGTACCTGAAGTTGCATTACCTGTCAAAGCCACAACCCTATTTTCTGTAGATTTCACTATTGATGCCAGCATTTCTTCTCCACCTCCACTTACACTTGTGATAGTATTAACACTGCTTTAGATACACTTCCTGCTTCCGAAGCCTCATTTGTAGACAATATCTTAGCTCCTTCCTTATTATCCGCATCACCTAACTTTACTGCTGTACTTCCCGATCTTGGTTCTGAAATATTTTTTCCTTTTGCTACTTTTACTATTTCTTGCAATGCTTTAAGGGCTTTCTTTATTGAATTGTCATCTACTGTTACTCCTTTATTATTAGTTACCGCCTCACCTACTAGATTAGCATCATCTACCTGCCCTAATGACTCTAAATCTCCTTTTAACGTATCTAAAACTCCCTTAGCTGAATTAACTATTTCTCTAATTGGATTTTTTGATAAATCACTTTTATCAACACCTACCTCTGCTTTTTGTGCTACTTCCTC
>NZ_AYOU01000167.1 GCF_000500065.1 Borrelia hispanica CRI
TAAAAACACCTTAAGGAGATATAAATATGATTACACAATTTACAACTGATTTTATTCACCAGTACAAAGATGCAAAAGGCATGAAATCAATGCTAGATTATATTCACTTAACGCCATCTCAAATAACAACTATTTTAAAAGAAACTTTTAACCAATTATCTAGTGTGTTTATGACACAGAATTTCTTAATTTTATGCCCACGAATGGATTTCAAAGGACAAGGATATGTCCCACAAGGATTTTTTATTCAAGCTAAAAGTGAACTAATAAATATGAAATATAATACTACTTGTTCAAAACGTCCTATAATTGATTACTACACTCGTAAATCTACACATGTAAGTTATAATCCTACTTTCAATGATGAGATTATTACATTAAATAATGCAAGATTAGTTAGTGGATATTCAGAACTACTTAAATGGTCATTTAATGTGCCTTTTGGAAAATCCATATTTCCACATACTAGCAATTTAGCAAAACAACACATAACTAATAGGGTAAAAGAAAGTGTGCCATTTAGTGTTTACAGCCCATCTTTTGGATTTATAGAAATAGTTGCTATTACTTCTCTTGATCTTAAAGATACAGTATATCTTGATGAGGTTGAAATTAGTGTAACATTAGAAGTTCTCAAAACATTTACAAAATATAAAGGATAAATTAATGGAACCTAGACTTTTAAAATATGACTTTAAAATAGAATTCTATGATCAACCTAAAATCTACGAGATACCTAAAAAAGAAAATGAAACTCAAACTGAAAAAACTAAAAAAAAGAGCATACCTAAAGAAGAAACCAAAACTGAAGAAACTGAAGAAAAGAAGAAAAATACAAACGAACCCAAAATTATACTTCGCACTATAGATGGCATACATGTAGACATTAAAATATCTGATGTATATACAAGCAATAACTATATATGTTCTAAACAAGCAAAACTAACT
>NZ_AYOU01000168.1 GCF_000500065.1 Borrelia hispanica CRI
TTTGGAATTTACCTATAGATTTTAATGATAATTTACAAGCTGGCAATATTGTAACAATATACTATAAAAAATTTGCAGAAGTTAAAGATTATGACTTTATTATGTCGGGTTACTTAGGTACACCTATGAGTACTGATTATCCTAGTGGTGATTTTAGTGTTGAATTGGAAATTCATTTAGCATCAAAAAGCAATTATTTTCATAAAGCACTCAACCCAAATCAATTTCAAGGCATGACAGTAGAAGACGCGATTAAATCAGCATTTCCTGGTAGAAATATTATCAATATGACTTATGAAAACAAAAAACACATAATAAATGAAAGTTTTTGTGCAAACACTCCTGTTGAATTTATTGAAAAAATAACTAAAAAGTATGTCCAAAGCGTTAGAACAGATATTACACCTAAAGACCATACACAACTAATCAAAGAAGCATCTATTAATACTACTGATATCGAATGTAACTATATATTCACAAATTACGTACCGATACAAACAGAAACAGAGAAAAAAGAAGAAACAGAAAAAAATAAGCCTATACAAAAGGATAAAAATCCAAAAACAGAAACACCTACAACAGATACAGAAAAAGAGGAAACAAAAAAAGACACAGATAAAGACTATGAACCTCTTGAAGATTATCTTCTTGAATTTATTCCACAACAAGAAATCACTATAGGTTCCAATATAAATATTAGGTTCATATATTGGAATGCCAAGATTATGTATACACATAAACTTAAAGTTGGTGATAAAGTTAGTTTCATTGATGGTACTGGTAATAAAATTAAGAGCACTATTTCACAAGCTGATGCTGTATTAAGTAATATTGGTGAATGCTCTCTTATACTCAAGCTTTATGATGATACTAATTACTTAAATATAAAAGGAGAAGCTAGATAAATGCATTTAAATTATGATATTTATAGAATGAATAGCCAAATGGCTGGTTCTGCATTAACACAAGAAGAAATTAAACTATGGATTTATAAAAATATTTTTATCTCTACAATAGGCATTATCAAATCTTTTAATTCTGAGACTCAAGAAGGTGTTGTATTGCTAGCCCTATACAAAAATATAGAAATTAAAACTCGATGTATATCAAATATGCATTTTAATTTACAAGAAAACGATGAGGTTATTCTTTTGCAAAGTAGTATCAATCTTTTTGATATTAATGATGATAATTATTATGATAAAAACTATTTCTATATATTACGACCGATTAATATGCAAAATGCAACTATTAAAGTTGATGATTTTTCTATTCACACAAAAAACCTTATGGAAATCAAAAATAACAATATAAGTTTAAAGCAAGTATTAGAAGAAATTGTTAATTGCTTATATAATTTAAGAGTTTCTGGACAAGCTACGGTTGAACCTAGTTTTTACACATATGTTAACAATATACAAACTAAAATAAATATGCTACTTAAATAGTTTTTAGCAAAAATAGTATTATACTTCCTTTTATTGGTTAAAGGTTAAAAGTAATTAAAAAGGATAAAGGACATAAAGATTGGATATCAGAATTGACAATGATTTTAACTTAACATTTAATTCGAATTTAAAGCTTGTTGATGGTATTGAAGAACAAAAACAACGACTATTTATATTCTTAAAGACTTCAAAAGGTAGTCTTTTCTATGATCCTCAATGGGGTTTAGATTATTCACACATTATAAAGCTTATCAAGATAAACTCTTTAACGCAAATCAAAACTTACTTATTTAATGTTATACAAGATCTCAAAATTGATATTGTAAATCTTGATGTAAATATACAATCAAACACAATAAGCATTGTCTTTCATTTTCCAAATGACACTCTAAATATGGAGGTTAAATTATGAGCATCCTATTTGATTCTGATTTTGGTATTTTAAAACAAAATATTAAACAAATAGTTGAAACTAAACGTGAGAACTTACGAAATATGCATAGAATTGTAATTAATGACGACCCCTCATCCATTTACAACATTATTGCAACATCACTTGCAATTATAGAAGAACAAATTATTAATGAAGTTAATATACTCTTTTCTAAAATTAGCCCTGGGGGTGAATATTTTAAAGCTATAGAAGACCACATTAGTATCAAAAGCACAACATTTAATGCTGTACATACAGCTTTAACTTCTATTGACGGAATAGAATATGCAAATATCATAAGCACAGCTGGTAAAGCTAATATTTATCTTATATTAAATGAATCACTACTAGATTCAGCTAAAACTAATATCATCAACTCTAATTTTAAATCAACACTTTGGCAAACACTATACAAAACTATTCCTAGTGGCACTATTCTAGAAGGCAATATTAATATTGATGGCCTAAACCAACAAAATCAACTCAAATCATACAAAGTATCCTTAGGCGCTAGAAAATATGTTTATCTTAAAGTAAAGTACAAAATTGACCTTCAAAATCATATTTATCTTAACATCGACTCACGTATTAGAGA